>JAEXPO010000399.1 GCA_023446675.1 Bacillota bacterium
CTTCTGTATTTTTTCTACCGCCTTTTGCGGGCGTTCTTTTCGAACCGGCTTCAAAAGGTAGTCATAAGCATTTAACTCAAAGGCTTCCACAGCATAGGAATCGTGGGCTGTAATGAATACAATAGCCGTACCGGGTGAGACCTCGCTGATTTTTCCTGCCAGGGTGATACCATCCAGACCGGACATATGTATATCGAGAAAAGCGATATCCGGAAGCACAGTTCCGGCGTCCGATAAAGCATCTTCTCCGTAGAGATAGGTTTTTATGGATTTTACCTGAGGAATTTCGCTTAAGAGCATTTCCAGCATTCTCATTGCCGGCAGTTCATCATCAACAATTATTGCTTTCATTTTCTTGCACTCTCTTATAAATCCTTTTAGGCCATTCTTTTTTTGGAGTGTTATAAAAATTTATTATACTGTTTTTAACGGATAACGCAAAGGGCCCTTTAGGGAAAATCAAAGGAAAATCTCACCGTGTATTAATACCGTTTATCCAGACAATAGCCTCCAGATAAGCTTTTGTGACAATCTCCTGGGAAAGGGAGAGCTTGTCCGCCAGCTTTAAGAAGCTGTCCCACTGGCCTTTTTCATAAGCCAATACAAGCAGATAGCAAAGGGACATAGCACTGTCGTCATAGCTTCCCAGGAGAAGATCCCTTGTTTCACAGCACAGGGGCAGCTCCTTCATTATCTCCTCCATGGGACAACCCATCATCGTATCCAGCATGGACAGGATCCCCGCCGTAAAAAGCTCATTGCTCCATTGAGCCGCCTGGGTTCTTTTGCTCACAAGCTCTAGACATTTGGCTCTTTGGGCGCATATATTAACAAGGGCATCCTGCCCTTTATCCGCTATTTTTCTTAAAATGGTGATATAAGCCCATTTTCTCAGTTCCTCCATTCCCAGTAGCACGGCAGCCCTGCGAACCGAGCTAATCCGCTCCCCGCGGTAATAATAGGCGGTATTGGCTATCCTCAGTATTTCGTAGGAAAAGGCCACATCCTTCTCTATGATGGGCAGAATATCGTCAAACTGAGCCTCTTCCTTAGCAAATGCCTTCATCAGAAGGAGGTGGTTCATAGCCGACTGGGGAAGGCCGCGTATGGATGAAATCACAGGCTTTGAAAAATAATAGCCCTGAAAAAGCTTATAGCCGCACCGAAGGGCCATGAGATAGTCCTCCTGTGTTTCCACCTTTTCAGCCAGGAAAAGGATTTTTTCATTGCCAAAGCTTTTAATAATCTCTTTTCTTTCCTCTTCACTGCGGGTAAGAAAAAAATCAACTTTTATGATATTGGCCAGTTTTACAAGATTCTCATACCCGGGACGAAAAACAAAATCATCCAGCGCCAGGGTATAGCCTCTCTGCTTGAGGCTTCGGCAGGCCGACAGGACTTCCTTATTAGGCTCGACACTCTCAAGAATCTCCACGACAATCTGCTCTTTCGGGAAAAGCGTGGCAACATGGTGAAGCAGCATCTTCTCCGTAAAATTAATAAAGGCCCGCTTGCCTCCCGTTATTTCATCCACTCCCATGGATAAAAACCCGGCCGCCATGACACTGGAGGATGCCATATCCCCATCCTTCCCATTATAGGCGTTACTTCCTTCTTCCCTGTAGAGGAGCTCATATCCGTAGAGCTCCTGACTTTCTGACAATATCGGCTGTCTCGCAAAGAGCAGCGCCATAAACTTTTACCTCCGGGTTTCCCCCTCCTCCATCTGTCACTTAAATAACTCGTATACCTTTTGAAATTTTGAAGCCCTCTCCTTGTCACCAAGCGTTAAATAAGCCTTGCTCATAATCCGATAGATCTCAGCTCCCGAGGGTTCCTGTGAAAGAGCTTGACGCAAATGCTCCAATGCACCTTCGGGATTGCCGCAGTCAAGCTCTCTGCGAGCCAGCTCCAAGAGCTCATACTCGGGCAATTGGGAGGATCTGAACTTTTTTATCCGCTCCTGGCCAAGCTGTTTATTTAAATCACCAATGAATTCCTTAAACTTATCCACGGTAAAGGGTTTTTGCAAATAGGCGATTGCACCGAGACGGGTACATTCCACCGCATTTTTCACCGTCGCATAGGCAGTGGTAACCACCACCGGCACATCAATTCCTTGGCTTACCATCCATTTAAATAATTCTGTTCCGCTCATAAAAGGCATTTTTATGTCGAGGAAAACAATGTCGAAATCACGGCTTGAAAGATATTCCTTAGCCTGACGACCGCTTTCAGCTTGTACAACCTCGTAACCCACCTGCTCCAAGCATTTTTTTAACAGCATTCGCATGGATTTGGTGTCATCAACAACCAGAGCAATTCTCAAAATTATCTTCCTTCCGATGATTTGGGGAATTTCGTTTTATAAAATCATATCCCAACAGGCAAAAATAATAAACCGGCATACCTTCAACGTCTCAAAAAGAACCTAAGGCTTTTCCCCTGTTTCTTGAAAATAAGTACACTTATCTTAGTATTTCTTATAAATTCTTCCTTAATCTCTTCATATGCATTTTTTTACAAATGAGTAAGCTCTTTGGTTTTGATGCCTTAAAGCGCTGAAAAAAAGCGGAGAGACTGCTTTAATCAGCCCCCCGCCTGTGTTCCATGGGACGCCGCAGAACTGTAAATCAGCACGGCATCCATAAAAGTCCTTTATTTGATTTTAACTGCCTTAAGCTGAGCCTTAACGCACAGCTCTCCGGCCTTGAAAGCATGCTCCTGAGTCATTGCGTTTTCCGTACGGTTGATACAATCTAAAATAAGCTGGCCGAAATAGGGGAAGCCTACCTTTCCGTGTACGGGAAGATGGTGCTCACCGCTTTTATTAACAAGGAAAACATGATCGCCTTCCTTCTCCACACCCACATTAACATATTTACGCAGCTCAATATACCCTTCGGTTCCAAGAATAAGGGTTCTGCCGTCACCCCAGGTGCTGAGTCCGTCAGGGGTAAACCAGTCCACTCTGAAATAGTGGGTGGCACCGTTGTCACCCACAAGCAGGGCATCACCGAAATCATCCAGCTCCGGGTAATCGGGATTGTTATAATTGGCTATCTGGCTATGGGAGACGGTAGCATCCTTTGCTCCCGAATAATATAAAAACTGCTCAATTTGGTGGCTTCCGATATCACAGAGGATACCGCCATAGCTTTCCTTCTTAAAAAACCATTGGGGCCTGGACGGCGCATTGAGGCGATGGGGCCCCAGTCCCAGAACCTGAATAACCTTGCCGATAGCCCCTTCCTGAATAAGCTGTCCGGCATAAACGGCACTTTCTACATGAAGGCGTTCGGAATAGTAAACCATGTACTTTTTCCCTGTTTCCTTAACCTTTGCCCTGGCCTTTTCCACCTGCTCCAAAGTTGTAAAGGGCGCTTTATCCGTAAAATAATCCTTGCCTCCATCCATTACCTTAAGGCCCAGTCCGCACCGCTGGGAGGTAACGGCGGCAGCCGCAACCAGCTTAATTTCCTGATCCTTAAGAATTACTTCCAGGCTTTCCGCTGCTGTGGCTTGAGGAAAGGCCTTCAAAAAGGCCTGGACCTTGGCGGGGTCCGGATCGTACACATATTTAAGTGTTGCTCCTGCTTCTGTCAAACCATTGCACATACCATAAATATGACCATGATCCAGAGCTGTTGCAGCAAAAGAGAACTCGCCCGCTTTTACGACGGGTTTGGCTTTGCCCACAGGCGCGTAATTCATTCCATCAGCTTTTTGCATCGGATACACTCACTTTCATTTAATGTTTTGCCGCCTTTCGCGTCACCGTCCCGGTAACTAAAAGGCTCTGGCTGATTCTTTCCCTTTATTATTTCATAAAATGGAGTAAAAGCCTATCCTTTGTTACTCAAGGGTTATTTCCTTCAACGTGTCATAGTTCCAATCAATGATTCCCCCAAAAAACGTTTTAACATGGCCTTTTCCCTTTAGCAATAATGCTTTTTCAGCACGGAGAGAATTTCCTCCACCCTGTGATCTAAGATGGTATAGGTAATGTTCTGTCCTGATTTGGTGGAATCAAGAATCCCATAGGCCTTCATAAGCCCCAAATGCTGGGAAAGGGCGGACTGAGTAATCCCCGGGATTCCTTCGGCCAGCCTGCTTACCGTTTTCGGGCCGTCTATAAGCTGGCACAGAATGAGAAGCCGGTTTTCATTGGCCAGTATTTTTAATAGCTCCGCGATTTTCTTTGCTTTTTCTTCCATATTCATTGTCCTTTCCGTGCCTTAATACGCAAATCCCCTGTGTCATGGTGCCCATGGGGCAGTATACGCACCAGGTACGTGGTTTGTATAGGGCCATGGTTGCAAGGCCCAGGACCGTTGAAGTCAGCATGACGCCATAAAATCCAAAAGCAAACTGGGCGATCCAGGGTGCTGCAAAGGAAATATCTGTCCATTGCCAGGGCAGCTTAAACACCCAGAGCAGAGTAACAGCCTCTTTAAGTGAAGCACCTGCAAAAACCTGCCAGGTGGTATAAATCATTAATCCAAACATTATCATAAAAAAGGTAAGGAAGCCATACCTGAAGCCCTTGCTTCTTAAAAAACGGGGAGGCTTCCCACCTCTTGAAAGCCTCAGGCGGCCTCCCAGAAGCTCAAACAGCTGTCCTCGTCCGCAATACCGGTTGCAGTAAGCTTTATTGCCTTTGGCCACCGCAATCAGGAGTGGAATAAAAAAGCATAAAAGCCCCAGCCAGGCAAAAAGAATGTTAAAAAGCCCCAGTACCAGATAAAG
>JAEXPO010000055.1 GCA_023446675.1 Bacillota bacterium
CAGAAAGGTAGGTTCCCGCAGCAATTCTATCCGGAATAATGCGGTGAACAGTTTCTGCTTTGACCTTTTCAGGCACGCCAATAATACGGATATTTCCCGTTCCGGCTCCGCCTATGGTTACGCCCAGCTTTTGAAGAAAAATTTGAAGGTCCTCGATTTCAGGCTCCTTGGCCGCGTTTCGGATGATGGTTTCGCCCTCGGCAAAGCATGCGGCCAGCATGACATTTTCCGTGGCTCCCACACTGGGAAAGTCCAGTAAAATTTCACAGCCTGTCAGTCGGTCCGCCTTGCAGCGCATCATCCCATGGCTTAGCCCCTCTACCTCCGCACCCATCTGCTCAAGCGCTTTTAAGTGCATGTCAATGGGCCTTAAGCCAATCTCGCAGCCTCCCGGATAGCTGAACTCCACCTCGCCGCATCGGGCCAGGATGGCTCCAAGAATAACAATGGAGGATCGCATACGTCTGGCAAGGAGTTCAGGTATGCAGTTGCTGGTGAGGGTTGAGGCATCCACTTCAATTCGGCCTTCTTTTCTGCGAACAGTACATCCTAATTCAGACAGTATATCCAGCATGGTTATTACATCGTCTAATTCCGGGCAATTCTCAAGGATGCTGGTACCATTGTTCAAGAGAGTAGCAGCCAGTACCGGCAACACCGAGTTTTTAGCCCCGGGCACTTCGATAATGCCGCTAAGTCTTGAACCTCCGGCAATTATGAGATTGCTCACGCATAACACCCCCGGAAGCAAAGTATTGAACACAATCTATAATATGCTTCACGGCGTCGGGTGTTACAAAAGCCAGTCAGGACTGGCCTTTCAGGGTTTTTTCTCCTTCATGACCTGTTTGAGAGCCGAATAGAGGGTTTCACCTGCGTTGCGCATTCCAAGCTTTTTGGCGTTGGACGCCATCTTCAGCCTGAGATCCCTGTTATCAATAAGCTTTTGGATTTGCCCGTAAAGAATTTCCGAATTGAGCTGACTTTGAAGAATAACCACCGCAGCCCCCCGGTGCTCAAAGGCCCGTGCGTTGTGCTCCTGATGGTTTTCAGCCACAAAGGGCGAGGGAATTAAAACCGAAGGTATTCCCAGAGCACCCAGCTCGCTTAAGGTAATGGCTCCGCCCCTGCATACAGCCAGGTCCGCAGCCCCGAGTACCTCGTCCATATTATAAAGATAGGGCTCTATACGTACATTTTCGGGAAGAGGCTGATTAACCTCTGCCATTGCCGAATCGTAATTTTTCAGCCCTGTGGCCACGATAAGATTATAATTAAGCTCATTTCCCCGCTTATTGATCATCTGGGTAACGCATTTGTTCATATGCTCGGCACCCAGGCTTCCTCCGAACAGGACCACCAGCGGTTTATTGTTTTGAAGGCTTAATTTAGCCCTTGCGTTTTCTCTGTTATAGTTAAACAGCTCGCTTCGGACCGGATTGCCGGTAAGAACCACACGGGCCTTGCCCTTAAAGAGCTTTCTGGCTTCTTCAAAGCTAATGGCCACCAGATCCACATACCGGGACAGAATTTTATTGGTCACGCCGGGAAAGGCGTTTTGTTCATGTATGAGCGTAGGAATTTTTTTAAGGGCGGCATAGAATACTACCGGTCCGCAGACATAGCCTCCTGTACCGATAACGGCATCGGGCTTGTAGTCTTTTATAATTTTCCCTATACCGTGAAAGCTTGAAACCAGCTTCCACAGAGTTTTAAAGGTATCCCCGGAAAGCTTCCTCTTAAATCCCTTGATGTCGATGTAGGAAATATCAAAGCCCTCTCTGGGGATCAGCCTGCTTTCAAGTCCGTTTTTTGTACCGACAAACAAAATTTGAGCCTCAGGCTCTTTTTTTAAAATTTCCCGGGCAATAGCCAGACCCGGATTGATATGCCCCCCGGTACCGCCGCCTGAAATCAAATATTTCATTTTAATGAATCACCTGCTTTTCTGGTACTCATAACCCGTTTAATTCTTACGTCGTCCCCATTGTCAACAGGGTTGGCCGGCATGACCTCATAATACCGGTTGGTCTTTTTTGAAATGTTAAGTAAAATGCCCATGCTGATTAGCAAAAACACCAGAGAAGTGCCTCCATAGCTGAAAAAGGGCAGCGGAATGCCTGTTGCAGGTACGGTGGAGGTAACAACGGCAATGTTTAAAATAGCCTCAATGGCAATGAGGGAGGTGAGCCCCGCCGCAATAAGGCTCCCAAGCTTATCCTGAGCGTTCATGGCAATACGGATTCCCCTCCATATGAAAAGGAGAAACAGAATAACCACCGTAATCGCCCCTATAAAGCCCAGCTCCTCCGCCAGGATGGAGAAAATAAAATCGTTATGAGGTTCAGGGACATAAAGGTATTTTTGCATACTTTTTCCAAGACCTCTTCCAAATAAAGAACCGGAGGCAATGGCATAAAGGGAATTAACGACCTGATAGCCTTCCCCCTGCTTGTATTTAAAGGGATCCAGAAAAGCCGTGATCCGCTGAACACGGTATTCATCACTGGTTATTAAAATCCAGGCGGGAATGATTAGGGGCACAACCATAGCGACAAAATGCCATACCTTGGCACCCGCAAAAAAGAGAATAATAACTGCAACCATTGAAATAAGGATAATGGCGCTCATATGCGGTTCCAGAAAGAGCAGCAGATCTGTCACACCCACTATAAGCAAATAGGGCACAAGACCGGTCCAGAATTTGCCCACCCGATCTCCGTTTTTGGACAGGCTGTAGGAAAAAAACAGAATAATCGCTATTTTCAGAAGCTCGGAGGGCTGGAAGCTGGCAAAGCCAAAATTGAACCACCGTGTGGCGCCGTTTACGGTATTTCCCATGCCGGGAATCAAAACGACAACCAAAAGCACAATGCTTCCTATCATAAGAAGGGGCGAAAACTGGGCAATGCGCCGGTAATCGATATTTGAGACAAGAAACATGGCCACAAGGCCTACCGCGCCCCAAATGAGCTGACGGATGAGAAAATGATATTTATTCCCCATATAATAAAGGGCATGGTAGGAGCTGGCACTGAATACCATGATGGTGCCCATGGTTAATAATACAATGATGGTAAACAAAAGCCAGAAATCGTATTCCCTCTTCTTCACAAAAAGGCTCATTCCTTTCGTCCGGCGTCTGCCGTTTTACAACATAAGATAGGCTACTGCGGCGGCAGCCACGGTTACAAGAGTGAAAACCAATACAATCCGGGTTTCCTTCCACCCCTTATGCTCATAATGATGATGCAAAGGCGCCATTTTAAAAACACGGCGACCCGTGCGCTTAAACCAGAAAACCTGTATTACTACAGACAATGCTTCCGCAACATAGATTATGCCTGCTATCCCAAGAAGAATCGACGTTCCCGTAACAACGGACACACAGGCAAGCGCTCCGCCCAGAGCCAGAGAGCCGGTATCCCCCATGAAAACCCGCGCCGGATGCATATTGTACACAAGAAAGCCTAACAGTCCTCCTGCTAGTATAGCGCAAAAAGCCCGGATATAATCCCATTCGCCGTTAAATATGGAAACCAGAGTATAGAAAAGAAGCACGATGGTGGTAATACAGCCTGCCAGTCCGTCCAGTCCGTCAGTCAGGTTAACGGCATTGGTAAAGCTCACCAGGACGAAAAGCGCAAAAGGGACGGCAATGAAAATAGGCAGCGCCAGGGGGTGTTGTATTCCCAGAATGGGAACCACAAGAGTGTTGGCCCCCGCGGTGAAGGAAACGGCGTACCAGGTAAAAAGGCCGCCGGTAAGGATAAGACCCAGCATTTTCTGCCTGGGACTCAGTCCCTTGTTGTTTTTCTTAACAACTTTGAGGTAGTCGTCCATAAACCCCACGCCTGCAAAGCCCAGGGTGGCCAGTACAAGCGGGAGAATTCGGATATCCTTAAAGCTGTAAATGACTCCGATAAGAAAGACAGGAATTAAGAAAATAAAGCCTCCCATAGTAGGGGTGCCGGTTTTTACCTTATGACTCTGGGGGCCTTCCTCTCTTACGGTCTGTCCGAATTTCAGACGGACAAGGTATGGAATGAGGCCCTTCCCAATAACCAGCGCGGCCAAAAATGAAATAAAATACAATAAAACCTGGGGCGGTATGGCTTTGAAATTATTCATGGCCAACATTCCTTCCTGCGGCTTCCAAGCCTGTTTCCGTGTCAAACAGTGTTTTTATCAGCACATCCAGCTGCATGCGGCGGGAGCCCTTGAAAAGCATTACATCCCCTTCACGGGCATGGCTGCGGATATAGTCTGCGGCATCGGAAGCTTTTTCAAAAAGGACCGTCTCCAACCCCTTGGGTTTTTCAAGCTCTGCTCCCCGAATATACCAGGAGGCGTAACTGCCAACGGCAATCAGATAGCTGGCTTCTATAAGAGCCGTCTGCTTTCCTATTTCCAAATGGGCCTGCTCAGACCAGTCTCCAAGCTCCAGCATATCACCCAGAACCGCCCATTTACGATGATCTCTTCCAATATCCTTGAGTACCTCCAGGGCTGCCTGCGTGGAATTAGGCGCCGCATTATAGCAGTCATTTATGACTTTTATACCGGCATAGTCTTCAATGCACATCCTGAGACGTTCCCCGGTATAGGCGGCCAATCCTTCCCGAATGCTTTCTTCCTTCATCTTCAGTATACGGGCAACTGCCACAGCTGCCAATGCGTTGTGTACATTGTGCATGCCCGGGGCAGGTACAAAAAGCGGCACATCCCCCTCATGGGTATGGAGGCTGAAGCTTACACCTTCTTCACCTTTTGAAAGAAGGTCTCCTGCCTGCAGATCCGCTTCCTCACCGATGCCGTATAACAGGGTTTTTTGCTCAAGCAAGCCCTTCAGGCCGGAAAGAAGCTCATCGTCGCCATTTAAAACCACGGTTCCGCCAGGGGTCATTCCTTCAAGTATTTCCAGCTTGGCCTTTAATATATTTTGCCGGGACCCCAGCCTTCCGATATGAGAAATGCCGATATTGGTAATAACAGCCACATCCGGGCGGACAATGCGGGAAAGACGGCTTATTTCGCCAAACCCGCTCATTCCCATTTCGAAAACCGCCACTTCGTGGCTGTCCTCCAGGGACATTACCGAAAGAGGCAATCCGATTTCATTGTTCAAATTGCCTTTTGTTTTATGGACATTGAAATCCCGGGATAAAAC
>JAEXPO010000057.1 GCA_023446675.1 Bacillota bacterium
GGTACACGGTATCTTCTTTCGCGACTGGGAACAGTTCAATTATTGGGGGCGTATCCCCAAAGAACTTATGGATAACGGCGCAACCGTCTATTATGGCAATCAGCAATCCTCCGCGTCGGTGGAACGGTGTGCCCAGGAGCTGAAGGGGAGCATTATGGATATCGTGCAAAAGACCGGCTGCGAAAAGGTCAATATCATTGCACACTCCAAAGGCGGGCTTGATTCACGCTACGCAATCAGCTGCCTGGGCATGGGGGAATATGTTGCGTCGCTTACCACTATCAACTCCCCACATCATGGCTGCAATTATGTGAGAAGGCTGCTGGATAAAATCTCAGATAAAACAGTTCAGTCTATAGGAAAAAAGTACGAATCTGTCTTTACAAAGGTTGGCGATAATAATCCGGACTTCTTCAATGGGCTTCAGGACCTGACCGAGAAGGAATGCGCACGGCTGAACAGCCTGATGCAGGATGATCCCAAGGTGTTATATCAAAGCGTTGGATCGAGGATGCGCTCACCGTCAAGTGCGATGTTTCCGCTAAATGCTGGGTACAGTATCATTAAATTTTATGGGGGCGGTGAAAATGACGGGCTTGTTCCTACACAGTCTATGGCATGGGGAAATTTTCTTGGTGTATTAAAGCCAAAGGGGCGGCAGGGGATCTCACACGGCGATATGATCGACCTGACCCGAAAGAATATCGAAGGCTTTGATGTTTGTGAGTTTTATGTTGATTTAGTAAACAAGCTTAAGCTGAAAGGACTGTGAGCCAGAGCCGTAATTTGGGAGGCCTTTTTAATTGGTACAGCCTACACTGCCCGGTTACTAATATTCAACGTCATGTAATCTGACCTTTCTTTTTTCAGCAGGATATGAAATAATTAGACGACCGAAATACGGTATCCCGATTGAAGTTATGCTGGATAGGCCAGGTCGGGATTTATTTTATGAAATGCTGATAGGGGAATGTGTTATATATGTTGATTCCATCGAATCTTGTAAATGAGCAGTTTGATGATCGTTATTTTGATGTGGTTAATGCAATAAATGAAGCTCAGCAAATTTATTTTAGAAATAATAATCTTATCGAGCGGCTTGCGGTGGGAAAAGAGGCAAAAACCCCTTTTGTAATTGGCGAAATGGGCTTTGGAGCTGGACGTGTGGTTGTTTCTCTTATGGAATTTATAGAGATAAGCGGCTTGAAGGATGTTTCCATAGAATACAATTCGGTTGAGCTATATCCCATGAGCCCTGAGAGAATGCTGGATATTTTAAATGGATTTAAAGATAGGGTTGGACCGGGAATTGATACACTTGTAAAGGAATATCGTAAGATTGATATTACCGTGCCTGGGTGGCATACAATGAATATACAGCAAGCCTTTGGAACGCTTAAGGTGAATCTCTGGATAGGAGAAGCGCTTGAAATGGTGAATGCTCTGGAAAAGCCCTGTGATGTCTGGTTTCTTGATGGACACAGTCCTAAAAAAAACCCCTCCATATGGCGCCCGGAGCTGCTTGCAGCAATTGGGGAAAAGACAAAAAACAAGGGTACCTGTTCCACCTTTACTGTAGCGGTTGCAGTACAAAAAGCCCTCATGGCGGCCGGGTTTACCATTAAGAAAAACCCTGGGTTTGGTGGGAAAAAAGAGGTGCTTCAGGGGGTAAAAGATTGATTTTTGAATAAGGCCCCTTCTAAGGCATAAGATTTTTGCCGTGGTACATACTGCGAACGGACATTTACTTGATTTTTTAATGCTGTTAAGATAGTATTGACTTTACTATAGCAATGCAATAGCAACGCAACAGCAACATCCGCCTCCCCTCAGATAAATGAAAACGCGCTGCAGGAGTACTTATGAATCAAAAATTTAAGATGGGAGTCAACATCCTGATTTGCTTGATTATATTGGCAGGCTTCTCTGCTGTGGCCTTCACCAGCTATGGCACCTACAGTAAAATCATTGATGACGATATCGTAAATATTTCAAAACTGACTTCCACCAATATTTATTCGGATATACGCAACGAACTTACAAAACCCATATTCGTATCTTTAACCATGGCTAACGACAGCTTCCTTAAGGAATGGCTTCGGCGTGAGCAGTCGGCCAATACCGATGAGCATCAGGAGAATTTGAGGCAGTACTTATTGGGCCTTAAGGAAAAGTACAATTATGATTCCGTGTTTTTAGTTTCGGACAAAAGCAAAAAGTATTATCATTTCAATGGGTTAAACAAGGTAATATCTAAGGATGACAGCCATGATGTGTGGTACTACAATTTCGTGGACAGCGGCCTTGCCTATGATCTGGACGTAGACACCGACGAGGCTAACCAGGGGAGTCTATCGGTGTTTGTCAACTGCCGCATGACAGACGAAAACGGTGAATTTATGGGTGTTACGGGCGTTGGCCTGGAGATGGATCAGGTGCAGAATCTGTTGAGGGCCTTTGAAGAGCAGTATAATTTGAAGGCTCTGCTTTTTGGGGAGGATGGCACGGTACAGATAGATACCAGCTTAAATGGTATTAGCGTGGAAAATGTGTTCAGTGCAGATATACTAAGCGAAAACAGGCAGAAAATCATCGAAAATCAGGATGCGCTGCAGGTATTTCAATTCAAAGAGCAGTCGTTTTACGGCTATTACATTGTAAGGTATGTAGAAGAGCTAAACTGGTATCTGCTTATTAAAAAGGATACCTCAGTGCTTGCAAGATCCATGTATGCACAAACTGCCAGGGATGCATTTATCTATGCGATTGTCATAATGTGCGTGATTATCATCACTAATAGCATCATCAGGAAAAACGATCAGCTTATGCGTGGTCTGATGCGAACTGACCAACTGACCGGAATGCCAAACCGTCGCGGTTTCAATGAGGATCTGACCAAGGCGCTGGGTAATGCGCCGGCACAGGGTTCCTTTTACGTATTTGTTTTTGATATCGACAATTTTAAAAACGTTAACGATATCTATGGGCATCCGGCAGGCGATCGCATGCTGCAAGCCATCGGACGGATGGCTTGTGAGGCTTTTCATGAAAGAGGCGTAGTCTGCCGCTGGGGCGGAGATGAGTTCGCGGGTTATTTCTTTGGGGATAAAAAGGACGTGACACAGCGCCTTGAGCAATTTTTTAATACGGTCAGAAAGGATCCCCTTGCCAGGAAGTACAATACAACGGTGAGTCTTGGCATGGCATGCGCTCATGAGGCAGATACTGCCGACACGCTGATATACCGTGCCGATCAGGCGCTGTATAAAGTAAAAGGAAGCGGTAAAAACCACTGGGTAATTATGGAAGGTGAAGCAGACTGAAGAATGCCGGAGAAGTGAGGCTTTGGTTGGCATACTTCCCTCCCAGGGCTGGTATTACGATCTGTTCATTTAAGGAAGGCTCTCCATACTGCCGCCTCATAAGGACGAAGCTTTAATCCTGCTGCTTCCGGATAGTTTGAAATTACGCGCGTGCCATCCGGGCGGCGGCCTTTTGGACTTATGCTTTCCCTGCTCAGATTGCACTCGATATAAAAGGCGGCGTTTTCATCCATGCGGTAATAAGTGAACAGGTTGGGAGCTTCTTTGTTTACAATGCGGATATTGCCATATACCAGGGCTTGGTGTTTCTTTCTCAAATGAATGAGGTCGCGGTAAAAGCTCCAAACGGAGCCTTCATCGGAAAGCTGGTCCGCCGCGTTGCAGATATGGCAGTCGTCGTCCGTACCTATCCATGGCTGGGTATGGGAAAAGCCTGCGTGTTTGCCGTCAGTCCATTGCACAGGTGTGCGGGCATGGTCTCTGGAGCCTGCCAACAGCTTTTTGAAGGCCTCGGCTTCGCTCATGGTCCGGCACAGCTCGGCAAAGAGATTAAGGCTCTCAACATCCCGCAATTCATTAATGGAATCGAATTTTTTATTTACCATGCCCAGCTCCTGGCCCTGATAAATAAACGGCGTACCCCGAAGGGTGAGCTGCAGGGTTGCCAGGAGCTTTGCCAGCACAGCTCTGAAAGCCGGATCCGGATCGACCTTTGATACCATGCGGGGATTGTCATGGTTTTCATAAAAGAGGGAGTGCTGGCAAGGGCCTCCATAGTTTTCCATCCAGTCGATCATATACGCTTTGTAGTAGTTGAGATCGTACCGGTAGTCATCGAAACGGACATGCCCCGGGGTTTCAAGATGGTCAAAATTGAATACCATATCAAGCTCGCCCCGGTAATCTCCGGTGAGAAGCTTGCTCATTTCCATGCCGATACCCGGAGTCTCACCAACGGAAAAGGCGTTGAAGGGAGCAAAGGCTTCGCTTCTCAATTCACGCAGGTGCTCATGGAGGCGCGGACCGTAAAAATAATGCTCAATGCCGAAGTAGCCGATGAGGCGGCCAATCTGCTCATTGCCCTCGGGCAGGCCGGGGCGCTTTGAAATGTAGTTAACAACATCCATGCGAAAGCCGTCCACGCCCTTTTTAAGCCACCAGCGAACCATATCCTTAATCTCATTTCGAAGGCTAGCGTTTTCCCAGTTGAGGTCTATTTGCTTTTTTGAGAAGAGATGCAGAGCGTATTGGCCCCGATTTTCGTAAAAGTTCCATGCGCTGCCGCTGAAAAAGGAGGTCCAATTGTTGGGCTCATCACGGAACAGATAATAGTCGCCATAGGGGGAATCGGGCTCATTAACTGCCTTTTGGAACCAGGGGTGCTCATCGGAGGTATGGTTTACCACCAGATCCATAATAAGCCGCATGCCCCGTGCGTGAATACCCGCCAGCAGTTCCTCGAAATCCTCCATGGTCCCGTACTCGGGTATTATTTTGCGGTAATCACGGATATCGTAGCCGTTATCGTCATTGGGGGAATCGTAAATGGGTGAGAGCCAGATGGCATCCACTCCCAGTAGCTTCAAATAGTCCAGCTTTTCCAGTATGCCCCCAAGATCCCCGATGCCGTCTTCATTGCTGTCCTTAAAGCTTCGGGGATAAATCTGATAAAATACCGCTTCCTTCCACCAGGCGGCAGTTCCAGAGCCTTTATCCTTACGCGGGGTATCGGGCTCACTGTTTAGAAGCTCAAGGAAGGTATCCACAAAGTCCCCGTTAACCTGGCCTCCTGAAAGCCTGGGAAGCGCCTTCAGCTTAATGCTTCCTATGACCGGATTTTTGACCGCTTTATCGCTGTGGCCCATTTGCAGGAGTATTTTTTTAATGACATCATGGCCTACAGGATGGGCATAAATCTCTTTAATACGGCTGTTTTTCGTAAACATTTCCATATCCCCGCTTTTCAAGCTGATAGATCTTTAATGCTGGTATCAGGCATCCTGCGAACCGAAATCACCCCGTTTGGCAAGATCTGATACCATTTTATCAAACATTTCCTTATCAATTTTAAACTTAAAGCGATAAATAAAATAGCCTGCCACAATAATGCAAAGAGGAAGGATGAGCATGGCCAGCTTCATGGTGAGAAGGCCCCCTTCGGTGACATCATCGGGGGTTGCGGCGGCGTTGATGCCAGAAAGAATGAGGGTAGCGCCTACAATGCCGTTTGCGATTGCGCCGCCTATCTTGTTAATAAAGGGCTGTACCGAAAAGGTGATGCTTTCGTTGCGCCGACCCAGCTTCCACTGTCCGTATTCCACGGTATCGGCCAGAAACATGAGCATGAGAAGCTGAATAAAGGCCTGGCCGATGAAGAGCAGTACCCCTGCAACGCCAATGGGAAGGATGTTCATGGGGGAAAAGAAGAATATAATGTAACCCATTACCACCAGCACCGTAGAGAAGCCGTATAACTGCTTTCGATTGAAGCGTTTGGAGAAAACAGGGAAAATAGTTAACGCCACAAGCTGGGAAACACCCAGAACACCTGCAAATACAGGATACATGCCCTCATCCTTAAAGGCATATTTAAAGAAATAAACGCCGAAGGTGGTTGTGGTACAGTAACCTATCATGAATAATGCCATGGAAATAGCTGTGAATAAAAGCTGATCGTTTTTAAAAAGTACGCCGAACATCTCCCTGAGGGAGGTGTTTTCCTCTTTTTTATACAGGGTTCGTTCCTCCTTCACACCGAAAAGCGTGAAGCATAAAAACGCCAGTGTAATAACCGTTATACCCACAGCGAGAATGAACCAGGCTTTCTTGTCTCCGCCAAGAGCGTTGGTAATGGGAAGTATTCCAACCACAACGATGTACATTCCAACATTAGCACAGATTCGGGCAAAGGCCCCCGTCCGTTCACGCTCCTTCTGATCAATTGTCAGTGAAGGAAGCATGGACCAATAGGCAATGTCGTTTGCTCCGTAAGTTAAATCCCAGGCAAGATAAAGGATGACAAAGGAAACCACGTAGCCCGGGCCTGTCAAGCCCAGATCCGTAAAAAGCAGCACGGTCAGGATACTCCCTATAACACCGCCTATAGCTATCCAGGGCTTGAATTTTCCGAAACGGGAATGGGTGTTGTCCACAAGAATCCCCATAAAAGGGTCGTTTACGGCGTCGAATAGACGTAAAGCCGTAAGCGCGCCTGTCATATACCACATGGTGGAGTCCGGAAGATTAAGAATATCGGTGAGATAGTAGATCAGATACACGCTGACCATGGTATAGAGCATATCTCTGCCCACGGTGCCAAGTCCATAGTTGTAGCGATTGACTGTTTTGCCGTTAGTCATTATTGGGTACCTCCTTGACAATAATACCTTATAGCTCAGAAGCGTTGATATACAGGTTATTTCTTTGAGGCTTCATCATTTGGGTTGCGGGCATAGCCCCTGGCAGGCTCCGTTAAGTATAAATTGGAGTCGAAATCACCCAGCATACGGACTTTTCCGTTATAGCCGGTTCCTGAAAATGAGCTGCTGAGGGGGATGCCGCTTTTAAGTACCACAGCGGAGCAGGTGTATTCCTCCCGGCAGTCCATGAGGCTATAATGACGGTTTGCAACACGGAGCACCATGCCCCGTGGATTGAGCTCCACAGGCAGTATATGCTTTACAAGTCCGCCGAAACGCTCTATGTATAAGCGCTGAGCACGGGTTCTTATTTTGTACAGTCCTTCCTTCAGCCCGCTTACAAACAGCCTGTCATCGCCTTCGGCAGCATCTGCGAGTATCTGGAAAAATCCTGTCACAGCAGTATCTTTGTTATCGCCCACACACTGCCAGACAACCTTATTGGGTTTACTCTCTTCAAAACGTGAGAAAGCGCCATACTGGAACAAGCGGCGGTATTGCTTGTAAAAAGCGATTTGCTCGGCAATGTCCTTTTTTTCCTCAGGGGAAAGGTATTTTGTGTCCAGCTCATAGCCGAGGCAGCCGAAGCAGGCCGCATGAAAACGGGTGGCCAGAGGCGTTTCCCTAAGCGTTTGCTGATGGGGAGCTTGGGAAACATGAGCGCCCATGGAAGAGAGGGGGTAGAAATAGGAAAGGCCTGCCTGTATCTTTAACCGTTCAACAGGATCGGTATTATCCGAGCACCATATCTGGGGACTGAAGCACAGCATGCCCAGGTCGAAGCGATTCCCGCCGCTGGAGCAGCTTTCAAGCAGAATATGGGGGCGGGGGCCAAACAGGCGTGACAGCACATCGTACAGTCCTAAAATGTAGCGATGGTAAAACTCACCTTGATTTTGGAGGGAGGCGGAATAGCCTTCCCCAATATGCCGGTTCATATCCCACTTGACATAGGCGATTTTTGCCGTGTCCAAAATCCGGCCCACATTTTCAACAATGTAATCCCGAACCTCCTTCCGGCAAAGGTCCAGTACAAGCTGATTTCTTCCCAGCAGAGGCTTTTTATCCGGAAGCTTTACGGCATATTCGGGGTGAGCCCGGTACAGATTGCTGTCGGGATTCACCATCTCCGGCTCAAACCATAGCCCAAAATCAAGGCCAAGGGAGCGTATTCTGTCCGCAAAGGCCTTTAAACCAAAAGGGAGCTTTTTACGGTTAACGGAATAATCACCCAGTCCCGCCTTGTCGCTGTTTCTTTCGCCAAACCAGCCGTCATCCAGTACAAAAAGCTCGGCGCCAAGGCCCTTCGCCGTATTTGCAAGCTGCAGGAGCTTCTTTTCATTAAAATCAAAAAAATGGGCCTCCCAATTGTTAAACAATATGGGACGCTCCCGGTTTTTCCATTTTCCACGGACAATGTGTTCGTTTACGAAAGCATGCATATTCCGGCTCATGCCGTTAAAGCCCCCATTGCTGAAGGTCATCACCGCTTCAGGGGTTTCAAAGCTTTCACCCTGGGCAAGGCTCCATTCAAAGCAGTGAGGGTTGATGCCCATGGTTACGCGGACAAGGTCCTGGCCGCTCTTTTCAACCGTGCTGAAATGGTTGCCGCTGTATACAAGATTGAAGCCATAGACCCTGCCGCTATCCTGAGACGTACCTGCGGGAGCCAGCATGAACCCCGGATTATGACGGTTGCTGCTGGAGCCCGTTGTGGAAGAGTTAACCGTAATGCCATACTCCACCGGCCTTCTATGAAGATGGGCTTCCTTTATCCAGCCCCCGTCCAATGTAAACATAAAAAGATTCCTGTCGGGAATATCAATCAGAATGCTCATCATACGGCGGATGAACAGCGGTTTTTCATTTTCGTTTGTAAGAACTCCACGGCGTGTGATGCAGTTTGTCTCTTCAAAGACGGTGTAAAACAGGGTTAGCGAGACAGAGCAGGAGGTATCCGTCAAGGTGACGGCCAGTGTTTGGCCGCCGTAAGCCGAAGGCAGCGTATCCATTGTAAGGCAGCCTTCCACAATTTTATGGGAAGCATAGACAAAATCGCTGACGAATGAGCCATCGGGCATTTTAAGCTCTGTGGGGCTTTGCCTGTAGTCTCCACGGCCATTGTCGGACCATTCAAGGCATAGGGTGTCCAGACAGTACAAGCTGTCGGAAGGGTCATAAACCACACTGCTGCCGGTGGGAATGGTACGTTTTTGCGCCAAAACATCCGCAGATGTATCGGCATCAAGCAGCGATCCATAATAGATATGCTCTAAATGACCGAATTTCGTCACCCGGAACAGGTAGGTGGTGTCTGTCGTATCCAGCCTGAAAACTTTTTCCTTGACGGTAATCAAAGCCTTATCGCCTCTTTTCAGAAGTGGTATTTTTG
>JAEXPO010000092.1 GCA_023446675.1 Bacillota bacterium
CTTCGTAGATTCTCTGGTTGCGCCCTTAAGTGTTATCAATGCGCTTATTGTAGCCATTGGATTAAAGAGGAAAGAGAAAATTCATCATACTCTGGAAAAACTGGAGAAAATATGGGATGAGTACCAGGTCTACGAGAAGGACGAGCATCACGGCGAGCTGGAAAACGATTAATAGCCTGCATAAATCCGGACAGGAAAAAAAGCCTGTCTTTACACACGCTCGAAAAGAGGTTACTGCCATAAATGGGAAATAGAATAGGAATTATCGGGGCCGGCGCTGCCGGCCTGTTGGCTGCCGGCCGGGCAGCCGAGCTGGGCAAGGAAGTGGTGGTTTTTGATAAAAACCACCGCCCCGGCAGAAAACTCCTTATTACCGGCAAAGGAAGATGCAATATTACCAATGCCTGCGATACGGACGAGCTTATGGCCAATATACCGGGCAATGGACGGTTTCTTTATTCTGCTATAAGCCGTTTCGGCCCGTATGATATTATGGGCCTGCTTGAAGAGAACGGTGTCAATGTGAAAACAGAAAGAGGAAACAGGGTTTTTCCCGTTTCCGACAAGGCTGCCGATGTGGTGGACGCTCTGTTTCGGTATGCTAAAAGCAAAGGTGCCTCCTTTCGTTTTAATACCAGGGTTGAAAAACTGGATGTGGCCGAAGGCCGGGTAAGAGGTGTCCATTTGTCGGAGGGCGGCTATGAGGAGCTGGATTCCATTATTGTGGCGACCGGCGGCCTTTCGTATCCCTTAACAGGTTCTACAGGGGATGGCTACCGCTTTGCCAGGGAATCCGGGCATGAGGTAACAGGCTTGAATCCTTCTCTTGTACCTCTTGAAACGAAGGAAGACTGGGTTAAAAGCCTTCAGGGCCTTTCCCTGAAAAACGTGTCGCTTTCGGTTTACGATACGGCAGGACAAAAGGTATATGAAGAGCTGGGAGAAATGCTTTTTACTCATTTTGGCGTTTCCGGCCCTCTCATTTTAAGCGCCAGCCGCCATATTCTGGATTTCGGCTACCGTGATGCACGGCTGAGTATTGACCTTAAGCCCGGACTGGATGAGGAAATGCTGGATAAAAGGCTTCAGAGGGATTTTGCCAAGTATTCCCGAAAGCAATTTGCCAATGCTCTGGACGAGCTTTTACCCAAAAGCCTTATACCGGTTTTTGTCATGCTTTCAGGCCTTGAGGATGAAAAGCCCGTTCACCAGATTACGAAAGGGGAGCGCATGGGCCTTGTTAAGCTTTTAAAGGCGCTGCCGCTGACCGTATCCCGGGCAAGACCCGTAGACGAGGCTATTGTTACCGCGGGAGGCGTTTCTGTGAAGGGGATAAACCCCTCCACAATGGAATCCCGCCAGGTAAAGGGGCTTTTTTTTGCCGGAGAGGTGTTGGATGTTGACGGCTATACGGGGGGCTTTAATTTGACCATTGCCTTCTCAACAGGCTATACCGCAGGCAGCCGGGCTTAAAATCAAGGCCGGCTTATTTATGCCGCGCTCTTGCAGCCTTAGTACCTTATAGCTGATAAGCGTAGAATTATTTCATCGGTGTAATCAGCCACTGGCTTGGCGCAAAGCCCGCTTTAAGGGGTATGATTTAAAAACGACATGGGAACAATGTCCGTGAGATTCATTAATTCCTGGATTTCAGAGTTTAGGAGTGAAATTTCATGGACATTTTGTTTAAAGTACTGTCGGCAATCATGCTGGCTGTATTGCTTTCGGTTCAAGTTGTCCTGGCTGTGGCCCACAGAGGGGACGAAGACAGCGACGGACTTAACGGAAGGCCGGTATCGGCATACGAAACCACCATACGGCGAGGCTCCGTCACGTTAAACAGCCTTGGCACTTACAAGCCTAACAGTGCTTCTGTTTTAATTAACGGCGATCTCTGGAAAACCGTTGATACCTTTCCTGTTTCAATGGATGTGGCCCACGGCGATGTCGTTGAAATTCTGGTGGATAAGGATGCTCCTGCCTTTTATATTTATCTGACGCAGCGTTCAGCGGCTTTTGATACGGATACAAAGCCCGGTACCATCCTGCTTCAGGCCGGTATCAACCGGATTTTCAAGGTTGTCATTAAAAAATGACGACCTTTATTTATGTTCTCCCTGTTCATAACTCCCCGCAGGCGAGATTTTGGCGCGCATTACTTGTTATGATACCATCTTTGCTTTATAATCAGAACGTGTATTGGACTTGGAGGTTAAAGCATGAAGGCGATTCAAATTGCTATTGACGGCCCTTCCGGGGCGGGAAAGAGTACCCTGGCCAAAAAGGTGGCTGAAAGGCTTCGCATAGCGTATCTGGATACGGGAGCCATGTATCGGGCAGTAGCCTTGAAAGCTCTCAGAAAAGAACTGGAGCTTGGGGACGCGGAAGCGGTGGGGGCCATGGCCCAGGCGACGGAAATTTCAGTGGGCTTTAATCCCCAGGATAACTCACAATCGGTTTTTCTCGACGGGGAGGATGTTTCCGGTCTTATCAGGACTCCGGAGGTTGCCCTGGGAGCATCGAAAGTGGCAGTCTACCCGGCGGTGCGCAGCCGTATGGTAGCGCTTCAGCAGGCTCTTGCGGCAAAGCAGAGTGTTGTGATGGATGGCCGGGATATCGGCACTCATGTTCTGCCCCAGGCAGAAATTAAAATTTTTCTGACAGCCTCTGTGGAGGATCGGGCGAGAAGGCGGTATGAGGAGCTGGAAGAAAAAGGACTTCTCAATAAAACCTATGAAGAATTAAAAAAAGAAATTGAGGACAGGGACTATAACGACACCAGCCGGGCCGTTTCACCCTTAAGACAGGCGCCGGATGCCATCCTTCTGGATACCAGCGGATTTAGTCTTGATAAAGC
>JAEXPO010000182.1 GCA_023446675.1 Bacillota bacterium
TCCCTGGGCCAGTCATCTGGTGAACATGAAAGAGGATCTGGCGGTTCTCAAAGGCCTGTCACCGGATCTCTTCCTGGGGGATTTTGCCCCGCCCCTCAAAAGCCTGCGCCTCACCGGAGGCTTTAAGACAATGGCAGGGCTTTACGGGCACGACAGGACAGCCTATATTTTAAAAGCGCTTCTGGATTTACTTTAGGAGACACCGGCGAAAGCCTAGCCTGTGGGATTGGCAGCCCTTTGGGCAAGCAAAAACCGTTCAGGGAGGGGTTCTTTCAGGGAGAGGTTCCGTGCCCGGCGCTTTTTATTTTACCTGTTCATTTAGAAAGGGGGATGAAGATGGGTCTTCATCGTTTTCAGCCCGAGCCGTCAGGCCGGATGGGCATACTTTCCACGCTTGTTACCATAAAAGGCGCAGCCTTGCTGGAGTTTGGCTCCATGGGCCATATGCGCTACGGCAGAACGCTGCTTCAAAGGCGGGGGGTTAAGGAAAGCTGCCGCCTTTACGCCACCCATCTTGATGAAGCCGACATTTCACTGGGCGGAACGGAGAGGCTGACAAGGGCTGTGGAAGCCATTGCCCGCACTCATCCGGGACAGCCTTTGTTTTTACTGCCTTCCTCGGTTCCTGAAATTACAGGAGTGGATCTGTTCGCTCTGTCCAAAATGATGCAGCCCGATTACCCGGAGAACCTTATGGTGCCCTTTGGGGGAGGCGGCTTTAAAACAAGCTTTTATCAGGGGGTGGAGGAGACGCTTTTAACTCTTGTCAAGGTTTTCCCAAAGGAAAGGGAAAAAACCGGCCGGTTAACCTTCAATCTTCTTGGAACCTGCTCCGACCAGGTGAAATTCCAGTCCGACGCCAGGGAAATCCAGCGAATGATGGCAGGAGCCTTCGGCGCCGAACCTTTAGTTCTCCTTTCCTCCCATACTTCGTCAGAGGAGCTTGAAGGGCTGGGGGCTGCCCATATTAATCTGGTTATCCGGCAGGAGGGGGAAAAGGCCGCAATACACCTAAAGGAGCGTTTTGGCACCCCCTATTTAAGGGGCCGTCCCTATGGGCTTAAGGCCTCGGCCCAATGGCTGTCTGAGGTGGGCCGGCTCCTCGGACGAGTGCCCAATCCCGCCTTCCTTGCCTCCGAAACCCTGGAGGTGGAGGAAGTCCTCAAGGCCGCCATGCCCAGAATCCGATTCCTGAAAAAGCAGCAGCCCAAAAAAGCGCGCCTGTCTCTTGGAGGCCATACGGATGTGGTAAAGGGCATTGGTCAATTTGCAACAGAAGAGGCAGGGCTTGTTAAGGGTGCCTTTTGGTGCGACAGTCCCGAAATGGCGGAAGAGCATATTCCCTATTTTTCAGAAAGCCGCTGGCTTAAGGAGGCTGAGAAGGAGAGGGAAGGGATTGTTATGGCAAGAGGGGATTTGATGGAATATTTGGGTAAGCCAGGAGAATTGACCCTTGCCCAGCCGGATGCCTATTGGCGTCTTAATGCCTACGAACCGCCCTATATGGGCTTCAGAGGGGCTATTAATCTCATTTGCCTCTGGTATAATGCCCTGTTCTCCGGCTAGAAAAACAGGCTCAGCGCTCCCATATACCGCCGTGGTAGCAGATAAGGGTATGAAATGGCATTTCCATGATGGCGCGAAGGGATTCCTGGGCCTGCTCCAGGTTACAGGCAAATTGGGGATTGGCCACAACGGGGACGCCTTTTTCCAATACCGCACCGTCCCCGGCAATAAGGGTTTTATGTTCTTCCAGGTAAAGGGAAATATGGCCCGGCGTATGACCGGGCGTCGCCACCACACGGCATCCCCTGCACCAGGGCAATAGACTTCCGTCCTCCACCACTTGGTCCATCTTTACAGGCTCAACTTTTTTTAAAACTTCCATGAAAGCCAGGCCAAAGGCCTTCTGCTCTTTGGGGAGCTTTTCCTGAAGCGCTTCTGCCTGAAGCAGGCGAAGAGGTCTTTGCGTGCCTTCGATATAGGGCGCTTCAACTGCGCCGGACAGGATTCTTACCTTGGGATACTTTCTTTTAAAGGCGCCGGCAGCACCCATGTGGTCATGATCCTGATGGGTGATGAGAAGGGAGGTAATGTCCTCCCCTGTAAGCCCTTTTTTATTAAGAGCCTCCTCCAGCTTAGGAAGAAAGCCCGTATACCCGCAGTCTACAAGCAACGTTTCGTGTTCGTCACGGAGAATAACCGGGTGGATAACTTCCTTTACCCCCCAAAAGTCTGCTTCCAAATCTAAAACCAGGATATCAGCCATATCGCTATGCCTCCCTTATAACAAGCTAAATAACAGTACGGAAGAAAAAGAGGCTTTACCGGTGAAGCAGGCCGTCCCGTTCTTCTATGAGCCCGTTCACAACGGAAACCAGGTCCTCCGCCTTAACCACTGTTTGGGCCATGGTGTCCCGATCCCTCAAGGTGACTGTGTTTTGTGAAAGCGTGGTATCGTCCACGGTAACGGCAAAGGGCGTGCCCACGGCATCTCCTCTGCGGTAGCGCTTTCCGATGTTTCCCGCCTCCTCATAGGATACCATAAAATACTTGCGAAGATGCTCATAGATTTCTTTTGCCCGGGCACCGTGCTGCTTTTTATTAAGGGGAAGGACATTAACCTTAATGGGAGCAAGAAGGGGCTGTATTTTTAGCACCAGCCGGGTTTCACCGCCTTCCAGCTCCTCCTCGCAAAGTCCCTCAAAAAGAAGGGCGAGAAAAATACGGTCCAGGCCATGGGTGGACTCCACCACGTAGGGAATATATTTTTCATTGGCAGCACTGTCAAAATAGGTCATGGCCTTGCCGGTATACTCCTGATGACGCTTTAAATCGAAATCCGTACGGTTGTGGGTGCCGTTTATTTCTCCCCAGCCAAAGGGAAACCGGTATTCAATATCACAGGCGGCCCTGGCATAGTGGGCCAGCTTTTCATGATCATGAAAACGAAGGCTTTCCAAAGGCAGGCCCAGGGACTGAAAAAAGGCCAGGCCATAATCCTTAAAGGCGTAATATAAAGC
>JAEXPO010000216.1 GCA_023446675.1 Bacillota bacterium
TTTACCGTAACGGCTCTGTCCCTCTCCCTCATTTTCACGGTTATGATTATTATCAGCCTTTTAAATCCACAGTGGAGCTTAATCAATATTTTGTTCGAGGTGGTTTCCGGCTTTGCAACGGTTGGCCTGACAACAGGCATAACCCCGGATTTGGACACGGCTTCCAAGCTCTTAATCGCCCTGTGCATGTTTGTCGGCCGTGTGGGGCCGCTCTCCTTCATCCTGACCCTTAGCCGGGCCAGGAAGGAGGATCACAGCAGTACCATCTATCCCGAAGGTAAATTCATTGTAGGTTAAGCTTGAACCGGAAGGTTTTTGTTCTTTTTTGCGTTACGATTTCCTACGCCATGAATAATGTCGTCAAATACCAGATAAAAGGCCGGCAGAACCAAAAGCGTGACAAAGGTAGACAGGGTAAGGCCCCCTGTTACTGCAACGGAGAGAGGCACCATGATTTCACTTCCCTGCTGACCGCCGATAACCATCGGAAGAATGCCTAAAAGCGTGGTGAGGGTGGTCATAAGAATGGCACGAAGCCTCAAGGGGCCGGCTTTGGCCACAGCGGCCTCCTTTGTCATGCCCTCCTGCCTCAAACGGTTTATGCAGTCTATGAGCACGATGGCATTGTTAACAACAATGCCCACAAGCATAATCATACCGATAAAGGCTGGAATACTAAGTCGCATTCCGGAGGCTGCAAGGGAAATAAGTCCGCCGGTAAGGGCAAGGGGTACGGAAAGCATGATGGTGAAAGGGTGAATAAAGGATTCAAGCTGGGCTGCCAGGAGCATATAAACAAGGAGGACCGACAAGGCCAGAGCCTTTATCAGAGCATCAAAGGCTTCAAAAAGATCCTGCTGCTGGCCCTCAAAGGTATAGGTGTAGCCTTCCGGAAAGGCATAATCCTTAAAGGCTTCTTCCAAATCCTCAGTAACCCTGTTTAAGGCCCTGTCGCCTAAATTGGCCGTAATGGAAACGGTACGCTTCTGATCCTCTCGGATAATATTGGCCGGCGATTTTTGAAGAGCTATATCAGCCAGCTCGGACAGTGGAATGAGGACGCCTCTGGGGCTTTGCACCGGAATGTTGTTAATCTCCTCCAGTGATTGGATTCCCTCTTCCAGGGAGTAGGCCATAACGTCAATTTCGGATCCTCTGTATTTATAGCGGGTTGCAAGGCTCCCGTTAATGGCGCTTCGGACACTGTCACCGATCTGGGCGCCTGTAAGGCCGTATAGCACAGCCTTGTTTCTGTCCACCCGGATAACCGCTTCGGTGGTTTCTTCCTCGATGGAGCTTTCCACCTCCGTCAACCCCGGTATTCTTTCCACCAGGTACTTAAGATCCCCTGATAAACGCTTGAGCTCCTCCGTATCGTCCCCGGACACCCGGATATCCACAGCGCTTTCTCCCATGGAAATGCCCATAACCCGGCTGTCATCCAGAATTTTAATATCCGCACCGGCCAGATTGGCCACCTTTTTTCGAAGCTCATCGGCGATTTGTGTGATATTGCGTTTTCTCTCGGTTACATCGCCCACATTTAAGGTCAGGGTGGCTTTTTCAGTGGTGGAACGGTCCAGCACCGAACCGCTGTTTCCTATGGTGATATAGGTTTCCTGAAGCTCCGGGATTTGTCTGGCAAGGGTTTCCACCTTAAAGGCCATGGAATGGGTTTCACTCAGCGTACTTCCTTTGGGAAGGGTTATGCTGACGGTAATAACGCCTTCGTCCATGGAAGGAAAGTATTCAAAGCCCACATTAAGGGCGGAAAGCAGTGAGAGGGCAAAAAGAATGATAGCTGTGGCAATGGTAACCCCCTTGCGCCGGATACACACATTAAGGAGCCTGGAATAACCGGAAGCCAGCTTTTCATATAAATGCTCCCAGCCGTCCAGAAGCTTAGAAAACGGGCCTTTAGAGGGCTTCCCGGCAGATTTTCCTTCAAGATCCAGAATCCGTGATGAGATCATAGGGACAAAGGTTATGGCAACCAAGAGTGAGGCGATCATGGAGAAGGTCATGATGAGAGCCATTTCCTTGAATACCTGGCCTGTAAAGCCTTCAATAAACAGGATGGGAACAAAAACCACAATCGCAGTCAGGGTGGAGGCCGTAATGGCTAGCAGCACATCCCTGGAGCCTTTTTCCGCAGCAGGCTTTAATCCCAGTCCCTCATGACGGTAGCGGTAGATATTTTCCAGCACCACAATGGAGTTATCCACCACCATGCCCACGCCAAGAGCCAGCCCTCCCAATGACATGAGATTTAAGTTAATACCCCATAGAAACATCATGACAAAGGTGCCGACGATTGAAACCGGTATGGAAAGGCCGATGATTAAGGTTGCCCGCCAGTTTCTTAAAAACAGGAAAAGAATGAGCACCGAAAGCACGGAGCCCTGTATAACGGCATCCACAACGGCGGAGATAGCCTGTTCAATGTAAACGGAGCCATCATAAACGGTATGGAAGCTAAGATCCGGGTACAGTGTGCGAAGCTCCTCCAGGCTGGCGTTTATTTGGCGGCACACGGCCACAAGATTAGCCTCCGACTGCTTTTGAATGGACAGGTTCAAGGCCTGGCTGCCATTGACATAGCTGATGCTGTTAAGCTGGCTTTCAGCAAGGGTGACCTCTCCGATGTCTCTTAATCGGATAATGCCTCCCGCAGGGGTTGGCAGGATGAGATTTTTAATATCCTCAAGATCCCCGAATTCTCCATCGGTACGTAAATACATGGACAAACCCGAGGTTTCAAGATTACCCGCAGGCATATTGAGGTTTTCCAGGGCGAGGTACTGGCTGACTGTGCTTTTGTCCAGGCCGTAGGCTAAAAGCCTGTCCGAACTGAGAGCAATACGGATTTCCTCCCCCGCGCCGCCTCTTAAGGTGACGGAGGCGACTCCCGAAATCCGCTTAAGCTTGTTAATGACCTGATCCTCCACCTTTCGCGTTAAATCCGACAAATCGCTTTTGGCGCTGATTCCAATTTCCATAGTTGATTCAAAATCATTGGGATTGATCTTCATTACCATGATATCCGTAACGCCATCCGGCAGCATGGTTTTAACCATATCCACCTTTTCCCTTATCTCCAGGGTGGCATAGTCCATATCCGTGTTCTCACCGAAATTAAGGATAATAAGGCTATACTCGTTTGTGGATACGGTCTTAAGGGATTTCATATCGGAGACGGAGGAAAGGATGGCTTCAAAGGGGCGCGTCACAAGGGTTTCCATTTCAGACGGGCCTGCTCCCTCGTACCGGGCTGTCACTACGGCCACAGGCATGGTAAGGCTGGGGAGCAAATCCATTTCAAGCCGGGTCAGGGAAACAGAGCCGATAATGAGCACTGCAATAAGGGCCATGATAACGCATACCGGCCGCTTAATAGACAGAGAGGAAATATTCATGGCTTTAAGCCCTCCCTGTCAGTAATCAGAACCGGGTCATTATCCTCAAGATAATTCTGGCCTTTTATGATAAGCTCTTCGCCGGCAGCAAGGCCTCTCAATATTTCCACATTGCCGTTTTCCGTTATGCCCCGTGTTACGCTCTTTTTTACTGCTTTACCGTTCTCGTTGGTAAAAACGTAGCTGCTGCTATCGCCTAAAATCACTGCGGAAAGCGGGATGATAACCACATTTTTCTTATTTTCAGCCACAAGCTCCACCTTGGCCGTCATTCCAGGCAGGAGCCTGCCTTCCTTATTATCGATTTCGATATAGACAGGAAAGGCAAGGGTTTTTTCATCTACGGCAGGACTTATACGGCTCACAACACCTGTAAAGGGAGCTTCTTTAACCGAGCTTACGGAGACAGACAGGCTGTCCCCCACCTTGAGGGAGCCAAGGCTGTTTTCGGTCAGAGAGAGCAGGACCTCCACCTTGTCCGAATCGAGAATAACAAAGGGAACAAGCTCATTGGATGCAATTCCTCCGGAAATGACGTTTACCATTCCCACAATACCGTCAATGGGGGACGTAATACGGGCCTGCTCCCTATTGCTTTTGAGATTCTCAATCTGAAGGCTCAGCGCTTCACAGGAGGCTTCTGCCTGATTGTACTGCTGGCGGGCGGCCTCCTGACTGTCCAAGGCGGCCTTGTCCATATACAGGGAATAGCTTTGATCGGCAGTATCCAGTGCGTATTCCGCCTGCTGGTACTGGTTTTTTACGGTGAGGTATTGAGTTAGGGACAGCGTTCCTGCCTCACGCATAAGAACGGCTCTGTTCATGGCTGTCTGTGCCGCCACGAACTGACTTTCAGCGCTTTTCAGCGCAAATTCCAGCTGAATTTTTCTGCTTTGGTAATCACTTCCAAAGGCCGCGGCAACACCGGTCTCAGCAAGGGCCAGACCTGCCTGAGCAGATTTCAGCTGGGCTTCCAGTACGCGAATGTTTTCTTCCAGCTCCCTGGTTTCCAGAGTGAAGAGAACGTCTCCTGCTTTCACCCTGTCCCCTTCCTTGAAGAAGACATCGGACACATAACCGGCGGCTGGAGCTGCCACATAAGCCGTTTTCAGAGGTTTTACAATTCCCGTGGAGGAAAGGGTGCTTGTAATGCTTCCCTTTCCCACCACGGCAACTTCCACAGGAATGCCTGCTTCAACAGGCGTATCAACGCTGTTTCCGGCGGAGCACCCTGTAAACAGCAGGATCATGGAAAAGCATAGGATTAGGCCAGTAAACGGTAAAGCGTTACGTTTTTTCTTTCTTAATTCCGGCATAGCATCTACCCCTCAAACCAATTATCGTTTTTGACTGGATCCTTTTTCAGGAATCCGGTTATCAAAAACCAACTTATAACAGTATTGTTTTTTTGGGGAGATTTTACACGGGAAAATGAAAATTAAGCCAATTTATTTTGAGTAGATGAATTTGGCAAACTGGGAGGACGGATTGATGATAATGGTGGTGTCCTCTCCGATGACAGCGGAATAGGTCTGCAGCGTTTTCCAGAACTCATAGAACTCAGGATCCACATTATAGGCCTCTGCGTAAATGCGGGCTGCCTCCGCA
>JAEXPO010000285.1 GCA_023446675.1 Bacillota bacterium
TCTCAGCTCTTCTGGCAATTTGTGCCGCCGCAAAGGCGGCCGCACCCGACGAAATGCCCACAAGCAGGCCCTCCGTACGGGCAAGGGTCCGGGAGGTTTCAATGGCCTCGTCGTTTTTCACCCTGAAGACCTCGTCAATCAAGGAGGTCTTCAGCACGCCCGGAATAAATCCGGCGCCAATGCCCTGTATCTGATGGGGGCCGGGCACTCCTCCCGAAAGGACGGGAGAGCTGTAGGGCTCAACGGCGACAATCCGGATGGAGGGATTTTTTTGCCTTAGCGCCTCTCCTGCTCCGGTTAAGGTACCTCCGGTTCCTACGCCGGACACGAAGATGTCAATTTTTCCTTCCGTATCCTTCCATATTTCTTCGCCGGTAGTGGCAAAATGGATGGCGGGATTAGCCGGGTTATTGAACTGCTGGAGGATAATTCCTCCCGGAATTTGTACCTGAAGCTCTTCCGCCTTACGTATGGCGCCCTTCATCCCTTCTGCGCCGGGAGTGAGCACAAGCTCCGCGCCAAGGGCTTTCAAAAGGGACCGTCTTTCAATGCTCATGGAATCGGGCATGGTTAATACAATTTTGTACCCCAGCGCCGCTGCTACAAAGGCCAGGCCTATACCCGTATTGCCGCTGGTAGGTTCAATAATAACCGAATCCTCACGGAGTATCCCCTTTTCACGGGCATCGTCAATCATGGCATAAGCAATTCGATCCTTTACGCTTCCCAGGGGATTGAAATATTCAAGCTTAAGAAGCAAATCCCCTTCAAGGTTAGCCAGGCGGGCAAAGGCACGGGGCCTCAAAAGGGGAGTGTTTCCAATTAACTCTGTTAAATTATTAGCAACTGCCATAACAGCATCCTCCTCGAATGGTTAAGAATAGTCCTATCCGGCAAATGAGTTAGGAGTACTTCTGCCAAATGAATAAAGACTAAAAGATACAAACGGACTTAAACAGATTTAAACGAACTTAAAAGGCCTCCTGATTCTTGATATTGTCAAAAGGATTTTCCGCGTACCAGGTATCCCTGAAGGGAAGCGCCACATTACCGGATATTTTCTTAACAAAGCTGGTGTTCTGGATAACCTTGGCTGCCTTGCGAGCCAGCTCATAGGCTCCGGAATAGCCCATGTAATTAAAAGACTGGCCAAACAGGGGCATGTTGGAGATACCAAGCTTTGTTACCCAGCCATTGGCGCCAATATGGCCCACATAAAGATCCGGCCGCAGCTTATTAAGCAAATTGATTTCCTCGGCGGGCTGGCCCGGCGCAACCTCCACAACCACGTCGCTTTCCACATCATCCAGAAAGTGAAGGGCAAAGCGGTCAAAATTATGGGGCTTGTAGCCTACGACCTTCATGCCAAGATGCTGAAAGAATTCGCCGGTTGTAAAGATTCGGGTTTCTCCGCCTCCCACATAAACGGTTTTTCCCTGGAGCACCTTTCTAAAGGGTTCCAGCGCCTCTTCAAGCCGTTCAGACTCAAGCTCAATAAGACGCTCGGCCTCTTTTTCAAGATGGAAAACCTCTGCGATTTCCCTTATCCAGCGGGAAGTGTTTTTTATACCGATAGGCAGGGTTCCCAGGATGTAATCGGTTCCGAAACGCTCCTTGAGATGGCCTACAAGATAATCGTCATGGGTGGAGCAGATGCTTACGTTAAGCGCAGCCTCGCTTATGCGGGAAAGCTCGGCCACATCGTTATGAAGGGGAAGGACACGGGGGGTAAGACCAAGGCCAGCTACCAGACGTGACAGCTCAACCTCATCGCCGTAGCTGTTGGAGCCAACATTTAAAATATTTACGGTTTTGCTGTACTTGTATTTTTCCCTTATGGCTCTGGCCTCGTCCGGTATGGCTTCCTCATAACGCTGGGGCGGATCCACCAGCTTCTTTAGAACGCCGTGATAAGCCGAATCGTAGCCGCTGGCCACAAATTTGCTTCTAAAGCCTTCACAGTGAACCGGAACAATTTTGGTGGAAATGCGCTTGCCCAGATCTTCAATAACCGAGTCGATATCGTCGCCGATAATGCCCGGCACACAGCCGTTGGCAACAATAATGGCCTCCGGCCTGTATTCCTGCTCCGCATAGAGAATGGTTCGCTTAAGCTTCTCCGTACCGCCGCTTATTACATCTATCTCGTCCAGATTGGTATGAAGCCATATGTATTCATCCGCCACCTTGCCCTTGGATGCTCTAAGGCCCTTACGGATTCCGGCGCTGCCCACATTGGAGGAAGCGCAGCCCAGAGGTGAATGGATAATCACCACCACATTGGTAAGGCTTGCCACAATACCCAGAGCAAGAAGCAATTGACATCCGCTGCCCTGTGAGAATTTTCTGCTGCAAAACTTGGCACAGCCGTTTCCCATGCCCGATTTCAAGGAGGAGCCGGAGCCCACGAAAGCGCTGCACACGCCCACCCGTTCTTCCCGGGTGGGCGGGGAATTGGCGCTTAAATACTGATAGGTAAGACCTTCATTCAGTTTAGACATATTGAATTAACCTTCCTTTCTCATGTATAACGTTCTTTTGCGTCAGCGGTTGGCTACCAGTGCCGATAAAAGATCCTCCGCAAGGCTTATACCGCCTCTGAAACCGGTATAGCCCTTGGCCAGAACAACTCGGTTGGAAACAGGGAAAGCAACCGACAGGAAGGAAGCGCCTATTTTCTGGGCGGTTCCGCCGTCAATGCCGCTGCCAACCAAAAAAGCCGGGCTCAACGCGTTGTAATAGCGTTCATTTTTATTGTCAGGCCAGTTTTTGCGTATGTGATGTAAAAGACGTCCGGCATGGGGCTCAAAAACCACCTGGGGCTTCGTTTCGGACTGCAAATCCGTAAATTTTACAATATACCGGGCTGTTTCTTCGTCCTCATATAAATCATTTATGACTGTAAGATAGGGGATCCAGCCCAAATCCTCGGATAGAAAACGGGTGAGGGGATAGGCATAATAGCTGTCGGCAGATACGATGGCATAACGCTGTAAATCCAAATCGGAATAAATATCCACGATACGCTCGATATAGCCGTAATACCAGGCTTTTTCCCTGGCGATGACATTCTCGACAACCTTATCGTCGATATTAAAATGCCGTCCGATATCTCTTAAAAAGCGCTCTGTCCCGGTGGGGCCAACAGGTAAATCAGCCGTGATATAGGGAATGTCATGCACCTCCCGGAAGGTCTCGGCTGTTTCTATGCCGTGGCTTTCAGAAAAGATAACCGATAGGGAAGCCTTTCCATAGGTTTTAATTTTCTCCACTGTTTCATTATCACCAAAGAAGGTATTGGTCTTTATTCCCAGTAGAGAAAGAAGCCGTTTTATCTCAGACAGATTTCCCCGATAAAACACATCATGACCGGGAACCACACCCAAAATATTGACTGTGAAAGCTTCTTTAACGGAGCTGGGCTCTATAAGCTCCTCAACCAGTGTTTTAAGAACGAGATCATAGCCTTTAAAGGTATTTCCCCTGAAGCCCGGCGTTGCGGTGCCAAAGACGTTTTGCTCTCTGAAACGCCGGGCCACGCCTCGGGCGTCGTCACCGATAATTTCAACCTGACATCCGGTGACCACGAAATACAAATCGCCGTCAATGATGCGCAGGGTGCTTTCAATTTGCTCATTGAGCCGATCTTCTCCTCCGAAAACAATATCGTTTTCAGAAATATTTGAGGTGGGCAGCATGTTTCCTCCGCAGTAGCCGGAGCCTCTGTAACCC
>JAEXPO010000464.1 GCA_023446675.1 Bacillota bacterium
GTTCAGTAGCTTTTGAAACAGCCTGCCCATGTATTTTTTGTAGGGATCTCTTTTTTCTGTAGGGAAATCAGAGTGAGGGATCACAGGGGTTACAAGACAGAGATCGATGACCCCGTCCACATGGTCGAAAAGCTCAAAATACTTTTCCGGAAAGTTTAGCTGCGCTTCCGGTACCGCCTGGTAATAGGCAGCCATGTCCTTGGGGCTGTAAATCCATTTCAAGGGGTAGAGCCCGGCGTTGCCCAGGCATCTGCAAAAGCTTTCCAGCCATTGGGACTCGGAAGCGTCACCCCAAAAGTTTACGAGAACCACACTATCCTGTGGTATGTCAAAGCCTTTAATCATTGCGTCAAAACATTTCTGGCAGTTCATAGCATCCTCCTGAATCTATTTTCATATTCATCGAAACAAATTATAGCGTTTCGGATGTGGGTTGTCAATTTGATTTTATAAATATCAAATTAGATTTACAAAATTTAATTCTATGTTATTATTGAATTATTAATGCTGAATTATCAATTCTGGATTAGGATCTCAAATCTATGATTTATGATTTATTAAGTATGGCAATAAATCTATGGACCAGGGTATTGGGAGAGGGAGTAATAAATGGAAGCATACGAAGTCTTTGTCATAAGGTTTCAGGAAGAGTTGAAGGATGCCATTAAAGGCTACCGGGAAAAGGAAGAGGAATTAAGTACTGAGGGTGCTCAGGATGAGGCTGTAATGGAGAAAATTAAGCTCAATATCACTGATATTTTTCACAAAATGTTCCTTCTATCCCTAAAGCGGGTTAATGTGATCCTGCCGGATCCTTTTTCTCAGCTTAAGGAGGCCTACCTTCCTTTTTTCACAAGGATTCCTGCCTCGTGGAAGGAAAAGGCTCAAAAGGATAAGGAGTACAACAGGGTGCTGGAAGGGATTATTGAAGAAATCAAGCTCAAAAGGGCGAGGGAGATTGAGATGCGTTTTATTGACTTAATCACGAAATACGGGGAGGAGGCTTAAGCCCATGGAAGAGGGTATAGGACAAAGCATTAAGCTTTTTAAATGCCTTTCGGACACGTCCCGGATAAGAATTATCCAATGTCTTATGGAGCAGCCCCTCTATGTGGAGCTGCTCTCGGAACGCCTGTCTCTGTCGCCCTCCACCGTTTCGTTTCATCTTAAGAAGCTGGAGGATGTGGGGCTGGTCAGCCAGCGCAAGGAACAGTATTATGTCATTTATGAGCTTAACACGATTCCTTTGAATAAATGCCTTGCCGACTATATTCTTATTGAAACCACTGAACGCAGGCTTCAGGAGGAAAGGGAGGAGGAATACAGAAGCAAAATCCTGGAATCCTTTTTTGAGTACGGAAAGCTAAAGAGCCTTCCTGTACAACAAAAGAAGAAACAAATCATACTGGAGAGCCTTGCCTTCCATTTTGAGGCGGGCAGGGATTACTCTGAAAAAGAGGTTAATCTTATTCTTGCCGATTTTCACGATGACTTTTGTACTCTTCGAAGAGAAATGGTGTCGGCACGGCTTCTTACAAGGGAAAACGGTATTTACTCTCTTGCCGGAAAGGAATAATTGTGAACAAGCCCGAATAGGTTTATCACCTTGTGAATAGGATGTAGGGGGATTAAAAGGAGAGGGGCTAAAGGCCCATGGCTTTATTGGATACCATAGTGGATCGCTGCCATTTCAAGGGACAGGTTATCTATGATGAAGCCCTCTTTGAAGCAGACGGAACACCAAGGCCTGTTATTGATATTGTGCGCTGCCTCATCTATGATTGCACTTTCAGCGTCCGTCCTCAACAGGAGCGAGTTGTCCTTGGCATGGACTTTATTGTTGAAACGGAATTCCTTTGCCGCAGACTCAAAGTTAACAGCTGTGAAAAAAGTGAAATTAAGGAAGTAAACCTGTTTAAGGGAAACAGCCGTATTATTGTAACTTCGGAGCATTGCCCCCAGGCCTTTAAACTGCTTGACTGGGGTAATCTGCATTTTTGCCAGACCTTAAAAAATTGCATTTATGAGCTGGCCTATGCGGGTAAGAAAAGGGTTCCCCGCCTGATTATAAAAGTCGATCTGGATATTTATATAACGAGGGAGGTCCATTCGGACATTTTACTATGTGAAAGGTTGCCGGGGGGGATCCCTCCTGAGCAGCCCTCACCCCCTTTGGATTCCGGCACGGTTATGGACAGCGTGAGGCTGGAGGATGCCGTTGCTACCTTCGAACATATGCTTCGGCTGGTAAAAATGCTTTCGGGGATAGCAAGGCCGGAGGGCTCAAATGAAACAAAAAAGCCGGATTCTTCCGATCCGGCTCGTTTGGGTGAGAAATGCAAGCAGCTGGAAGCTGTTCAAGCCTCCCTGCTTCGTTCAAATTCCGAAAAAGATAAAGCGCTTGAGTTTTTTCGCTATGAACTGAGTCAGAAGGATTACATTGTCGATGCTTTACTTACAAAACTCAACCAATATGAGCATTTTAGAATCGGCTGAAGGCTCCGACAGTAAATCTCCCATTTCTACCGCGGTTCTGTATTGAATGAAAAGGTATAGCCCTTTCATTCAATACAGAGTTGGAACAATATGAAAGCAGGGCTTGCTTACCGGCAGGTAAATTCGGGAACACCTCTGACAATGACATCCTGGTCTATACCCAGCTTATCAATGATATCCTCAGTTATGGTAATATCCACCACGGTGGTCCATACGGAGTTACCGAGGAAGGTCGGTACTTGCAGGGTATCTAAAACATCAACATCATACTTTAAATTCTTCAGGAGTATAAAGGACTGCAGACTGGGATCTTCCAGCTCGCAGGGCTTCAGGCGCGGGCAAAATTCCGTAAACGGAATGGTAACGGTATATTCGAAGCTGGGGTAATCGTTTACGCCAAGAGAAACAATGACCAGAGTCTCATTGGGTATTTTTTCATTCTGGTGCTGTACAACGGGAACACCGAGAGCATTGATTACCGTGTTGTCTACAAAAGCCCGTGTGATTAAAGGATCGTACTGCGCGGGATTGGAGAGGTTTCTGGGCAGATTGATTACTGTAAAGTTGCCGTTTTCGAACTCTACCAGAAGAATCAGTTCATACCGGTGAGTTACCCTTGATTTGTGTGTGCAAATCAGGGTATTTCTTGGGTAGTCTGGTTCAATTATGCGTTTGCAAAGCTTAACGCATACGACGGGTGAACCCACGGGAGGGACCGGTGCGTTAATGGTACCGTCGTTTAAAATGTACAGTCTGAATGCTTCCTTCTCGCCCAAGGCGATTCCATCATCGTAAGCCTCCTGCCAAAGTGTTTCGACACATGGCAGAACCTTCTTG
>JAEXPO010000419.1 GCA_023446675.1 Bacillota bacterium
GCTTTATAGACAACACCGCTCAGCGCCTGCTCCTTTTGGAGAATTCCAAAATAACCACCTTTGAAGGCACGCTCACAGAGTACGAGGAAAGAAGCCGCATCCAGGAACTAGACTTAACCCTGCCGGACTACAGCTACCCTGACATCAATTTGGAGGATTTATAGCCCGCAGGTAATCCTCAATCTCGCTTCCTTTAACTGGAATATCCGGTTTAATACCCACACCGTTGATATTCATCTCCCGGATATTCCAGTAATGGTTGACGAGAAAAAGGTAATAACCCTTTATTCTATCCTCAAGCACCAGCTGGCCTACCCCCTTGCCAAAGGTCGTTCTTCCGATTACAGTCACATTATCCAGATAGGTTCTGAGGGCAAGGGTAAGAAGCTCGGCGCAGCTTGCCGTATCTTCATCAACTAAAATATAGATATGCTTAAAAACAACCTGATTTCTGTCGGAATAATAGGGAACGGCTTCACCGTTGCGGTAAATAAGATTGCTGATGACCACCTCAGGCAAAAGGCTGTCGGCAATCTCAATACCGCTTTGGGTTTCCCCGCCGTAGTTGTACCGCATGTCAAGAATTAATGTCTTATCTTCCGTATTTGAAAGGGTATCCAAAATGTCGAGAAATTCAACGCCTGTGTTGGCCTCAAAGCTTGAAATGCGAATAAAAACCGTTTCCTCGTCCAGGTCTTCTCTTTCTAATTGATAAACTGTTGCATATTCCTCGTACTGTAATTCATTAACGTAGTCCGACTCTTTCAGAATGTAGGTAAAATAGTCATTGGGCAGGATTGCAGCATTTAAAAGCGCTTCCACATCGTCAGCATCCTGTTTCGTTTTAGTGCCGAGCTGTGTTTTAACCTTCTGATAGCCTTCCTTATCACTGTAATACAGGTAATTCTGCTCGATAAACTCTGAAATACGCTGATCCAGAGGCCTTTCTTCCAATGCTACCGAATTTAGCAGCTCTCTTGCATAGGTATCGGAAGGCGAACTCTTCAGCGTTTTCTCCGCCCATTCCCTGGCCTGAATATAATCCTGCTTGTAATAATACTCCCAGCCTATTTCCGTCTGAATATTGGCCTCGTCAGGCCAGAAGTCCAGAACCCGCTTGTACATTTCAATTGCCTCGTCTGGCTCCATAAGCTCTGAATGCGACCAGGCGGCAAAACGATATAGACTGGGGCTCTCGATGGTGGTCTGTATATCGTCTGTAAATTCAAGGCAACGGTAATAGCGCTTGGAATAATAAAGGGCTGCAGCTATATTTACTGCGCTTGTTTCGTCCTCCGGCATACGCTCCAGGGCCTTTTCAAAATAAGGAACAGCATTGAGGTAATCGGATAAATAGTAGAACATATCCCCTACCTCATTGTATATTGCCGCCTCACGTTCCTCCATGCTTCCTATCATATCCGTACCTGGTAAAAAGCCATACTCATTCCTTGCAGAAATTAAATCCTTTTCATAGGTTTTTTCCTCCCAGTCTATCAACGATTTTACAGTATATTCCACTTCCTTAGGCTGGTTGGCATTCACCTGAACCTTGAGCTCGAGTTTGAGCATTTTCTTTCGGTAGGAGGTTATATCGTTTGCCAGCTCATACTGGTGCTGCCAGGTCTTATCAATATAGGAAAGGGCCTCCTCATAGCGCTGACTTTGCATAAGGGCTTCCACCAGGGAGCTTACCAGCTCATAAGCATAAGGATTCTTTTCAATAAGGGCCTCTCCTCGGTTAATGGCGGATAAATAATCCGCCATATAGAGGTCGTATTGCATCCAGCTTACCTCGAGAGCCTCTTTTTCTTCCGTTTTCTTAGCCAGTTTATCGGCTCTGTTCAAGTACTCGACAGCCTTCTGCGTATCTCCGTCCCTCTGCATATAAGCAATTCCGAGATAACGGCAGACATCAAAGGATGGAAAAAGCTTATAGGCCTTCTCAAGCTGAGTAACAGCACCTTCATAATCCTGTCTGCTGCAGTAAATACGACCCAGGCCCAAATAGGCTTCCCACTTGCCGCTGTCCTTTGAAACAGCTTTGGTATAAGCCCTTTCAGCTTCATCGTCATTGTCAAGTGCAAGAAGAGCGTTGGCATAATTTAAATAGTTGTTTGATATATCAGCCTCGTTTGCTTCAATGCAAAGAGAGCTATAATAAAGGGCCTTGTTATAGTCTTCAAGAAGATAATTTGCCCTGCTTAAATCATTGTAAAGGAGCGCTTTTTCCTCGTCCTTCAAGCTGGTGCTGAGTCCTGCCTCCAGGATCTGGCGCCCTGAATCATAATCGCCATTCATTATATAGGCCGTTCCTTTATAATGAATCAGCTTTGCGCTGGTGTTGGCTTCTTCCATTTTTTCATCCAGCAGCCGTATAACCCCATCGTAATCTTCAAAAAAATACAGCGCGCCGGATTGAAATTCTAATCCGGTAGGAGAATTGTCTGTGGAACAACCGCCAAACAAGAGCGTCAGTGCGATAAGACCGATTGCAGCCAACGCTGCTCCACCGGCTTTATGTCTGCCAAATCGTTTTTGGCTCTTTATTGCATTTATTCTCATCCTTCTGTCTCCTTTATAAGACCCTTAAAAGGCCTTAACCTGAATGCCCTCATGCAGAAATAAAATTCTTATAATTATTATATCGGCAGTGGGAGCCTTTTTTCCTAACAATTGGATAATAATTCAGGTAAAGAAATGGCCCCTTAAACATTATATCGTACCGGGATAGAAAAAAAGCATGACAAAGTCAATGTCATGCTTTTATAATAAAAAAACACATTATTTCAATTCAATTGAGCCAGAAAAAATCCAGCACAAAGACAATGAAGAAAAAACCTAAAAAGATAATCAATGCAAAAGGCAATACCGCCAGAAAGGCCCCCGTTATCATAGCACGCCGCTCGCCCTTGGTCAGTTGCAGCGGTTCATTATGGGAAGGCTTGCTAACAGGCTTTTTGCGCCTGATCGGATTGCCCCTCTCGGAATTCCAGGGCATCCCCGGCACATTCATATCCGCAATGGTTCTTCCGTCGTCAACCCACTTTTCTTTTTGCTTTTTCTTATTGCTTGTATCTTTCATCACTTATTAATTCCTTTATTACCTGATAGCCGGTAAGAGCCAATAAAAAACAAGTTTATACCATCGGCTCTTTGTATCCATTGGGCAGCGGGCATAGCCCGCTTAAGTATAAAGATGGCATTTCACAAAATGGCCTTCACTGTGCTCTATAACTTTGGGTTCCTCACTTTTACACTTCTCCATGCATTCAGGGCAGCGGGTATGGAACTTGCAGCCCTTTGGCGGATTAGCGGGCGAGGGTATATCTCCCTGGAGAATCACCCGGTTCATTTTAATATCCGGATCCGGTACGGGAACGGCGCTGAACAGGGCCTTAGTGTACGGATGCAGCGGTGTTTTGAATATTTTGCTCTTAGGCGCCATTTCCACCATCGTCCCGAGGTACATAACACCTACGTCGTCGGATATATGCTCTACCACCGAAAGGTCATGGGATATAAAGAGATAGCTCAGGCCATACTCCTTCTGAAGATTGGTCATAAGATTAATAATCTGGGCCTGAATGGAAACATCCAAAGCCGAAACCGGCTCATCACAGACAATGAGGCTGGGCTTAAGCGCAATAGCTCTGGCAATGCATATTCTCTGTCTCTGTCCGCCGGAAAACTCATGGGGGTAGCGGTCAATATGGTAACCACGAAGGCCGCAGTCCTCCATTATCTTTTTTACATAGCTCTTGTAATCTGCCTTGGATACCAGGTTGTGCTCTCTTACCGCTTCGCCTATAATTTCACCTACAGGCATTCTAGGCTGGAGTGAGCTGTAAGGATCCTGGAAGATTAGCTGCATTTGGGGTCTGAGCTTTCTTAAGGAGCCACGGCTTAGCTTGAAAATATCCTGCCCGTTAAATTTAACCGAACCGCCGGTAGGCTCAACAAGCCTTAAAAGCGTTCTTCCTACGGTTGTTTTACCGCAGCCCGACTCACCAACTAGCCCCAGGGTCTTTCCTTTTTTTATGGTGAAGGATACGCCGTCAACGGCCTTAACATAGCCCTTTACCGTTTGAAGCACGCCGGCCTTAATAGGGAAATGCTTTACCAGATTGGATACCTCAAGAATATTTTCAGCCATGTTACTTCACCCCTTCCTTATAGAGCCAGCAGGCTGCTTTATGAGTATCGCTCATCTTCAGAAGAGCCGGGTATTTTTTCTTGCATATGTCCATGCACTTATCGCCCCGG
>JAEXPO010000493.1 GCA_023446675.1 Bacillota bacterium
CACCGGCCTCGTAGAGTTCATTTGGTATGGCCTGGAGGCCTGCCAGGTTAATAACCATGGAATACCCCATAGCCATCCAGATTTGGGTGAAAATAACCCAGACAAGGGCCGTACTGCGCTGGGTAAAGAAGCCGCTTTTTAAGCCAAACAGGCCAATAAGCTGAGATATGGGCCCGTCCATGGGGTTTAAGACACAAAGCCACACAAGGGACGTAACCAGTACCCCCAATACAACGGGAAGAAAAATAACCGCCCTGAAAAAGCTTTTTCCCTTAATGAGCTTGCTATTGAGGGCCAGGGCAATAAAAAGGGCAATGACGTTCTGTATGACCGTCACACCGATGCAAAAAACAAGGGTGTTCTGTATGACCTGCAGAAGATCCCGGGAGCTTTGCTGTACAAAAAATTCCCTGTAATTGTCAAGTCCAACAAATCTCCAGGGAACACCCGATACTCCGCTAATATCCGTAAAGCTTAAAATAAAGGTGGTAACCGACGGTCCCAGGCCCATGACAACCTGGAACAGGACAGCGGGAAGCACACCCAGAATCATGGCCCATTTGGCAAAGGAGGTTTTATTTACTTGTGTCTTCATAGGCATTCTCCCTTCCGGAAAGGGTGTTCTCCCCCACCCGGCGGAAATGCCGGGCGGGAGGAACTCTTTCTCCTTTTTAAGCACATTATTTCAATGCGGCTACTGCGGTATCCCAGTCTGTCTGTGCAAGCTGTGCCAGCTCCTCAACGGTTTTCACCGTTCCGCCTACGGCCTCAAGCTGACTTAACACGAATAGCTGGCCCGCACCGTATTGGCCTATGCCCTTGGGAGCGATTATGATCTTTTCCCAGGAGGGTGTGAAGGCCGTGTTTTTGTCTGCCAGAGAATTTACAAAAGCGTTGGACGATTCCACACCGGGCATGGTGGGGAAAAAGCCCAGGGCGCTGACAAAGGGACCGTAATTTTCTTTCTGGGACAGGAAATTAAAATATTCCAGGCAAGCTTCCTTGTTCTTTGTCTTGGCATAAATGTTAAACTGCATGTCGTATTTTCCCTGAAGCTGATTGGGCTTGTTGTCCGTGTCACCGGGCACACAGAAGTAACCGAATTCGAAATTGGGATCAAGGCCCGTGATGGCCGAAGCGTTCCAGGTACCGTCATAGAGCATGGCGGTCTTTCCTGCCACAAAGCGTCCGGGAGCATCGCCGTAAGAAACAGCGGCTACATTGGGCTCAAGATAGGAAACGAACTTCTCCATGCGCTTCCATACCTTCATGGATTCACTGTCTGTTAAGGTGCGGGTGCCTTCCCACAGGCCCTTGGCAAAGGCGGTCATATCGGTGACGCTGCCTCCTACGATACCGCTTACGGCTATGGAGTTGAGAGGCCATGCATCCTTCATGCCCAGGGTAACAGGAGCGATGCCCTTTGAAAGCAGATCGTCGCAGATAGCTTCAAATTCCGCCCAGGTTCCCGGCTCATTGTAACCGTTATCCTTGAAAAGCTTTTTACTGTAAAACAGGCCGTTGTAGCCCACGGCGCCCATATCCAGTCCGTAAACCTTGTCCTTGTAAGATACGGCACTTTCAATCATGCCCTTATCCCAGTTGGCTATAAAAGCCTCATCCGTTATATCCAGATAGCTTCCGCCGAGGATGAAGGTTTCCCAGGCCGGCTTGTCGGCGCCTTTGGTAAAGTCCTGGGGCAGTGAGTCGAAGGCTGAAAGGTTACTGATTATGTCCACGTCACCGGCAGCAATACGGGTATTCTGCAGGGTTGGGTAATCATTGGCGCCTACGGTGTCCACCGTAAAGGTAATATGGGGGTATTTAGCTGTAAAAGCGGTGTTCAAAGCAGCTATGGCTTTCTCGTTGGATTCCTGGACCCAGGTGATCATTTTAAGGTTTACCGGTTTTGCCCCTGCGTCGGGTGTGCTTGACTGGGAGTTGGGTGTGGCCGTCGTGCCTGCCTGGGGCGTTCCGGATCCCGCAGGTGCGGTGCTTCCGCAGGCAGCAAGGCTCACAAGCATAACAAGGGTCAGGGCCAGGGACAGCCAAAAGCTCATCCTTTTAAACAATCGATTCCTTTTCATGGTATTCCTCCTCCGATTTAATGGACGGCGGCAGGGCCGCCGCGCTTTCGCAAGTACCATACTATAGGATGAGGCGTTTGTTTAAAATTAAAGACTTTTACTGAAAAGGTCTCTTTTTTTACTGATTTCTCCCCGGTATTCATTTACTGAAACACCCGTCCACTTTTTAAAGCAAACTCCGAAGTAATGAGGATTTTCAAAGCCCAGAGCCTCCGCTACCTGATAAGCGCGCATATCCGTTTCCTTAAGAAGCCGAAGAGCTTTATCCATGCGCGTTTTAGTTATATATTCCATAAAGGTCTGCCCTGTTTCCTGCTTGAAAATGCGGCTTAAATAGCTGCTGTTGAGATAATGGGCCCGGGCAGCGGCGGAAAGGGACAGGGCCGGATCGGAAAGATTGGCGTGTATGTATTCCTTAACCTGCTCCACGGCCTGGTTTATTTTCCGGGTGACCTGGGCATCAACAGCCTCACAGCACCGGCCTGCCAGACCGGTCAGATAGCTGCGCATAAGAGGAAGGGTATCGGCCCTGAAAATCCGTGCAAAGGGCGTCTCGGAATCCTCAAACAGCTCCGTATAGGAAAGCCCCGTTTCCGAGAGCACATTAAGCACATTGGATACCAAATTGGACGCAGCCACCCGAACCTGCTCCATGCTCCTTCCCCCCGCCAGAATCCCATCCGCGCCAAAAAGGGCTTCCACATGCTCCATTACCTTTTTTTTCATACCGGCCTTAAGATAGAAGGCAAAAGCATCGTAAAAGTCCGTCTCCGGCAAGGGTGCGGCAGCATGGGTAAAGCCGATATCGCCGTAGGTTATAACCTGATTTTTACCTGCCGTCATTTTATACTGAAGGGCCTTTACGGCCTCCCGGTAGGCCTTGCGCATCTCCCCGGGACAGGTGCAGGTATTTCCAAGCCCGATGGTCACAGGGCATTTAAGCTTGTTTACAAGCATAACTCTCACCGATTCCAGACAGTCGGAAAGATCCAGCTCCCTCTCCCCGTTGATGATTACCACATTCTGGGCGTTATCACAGAAAACATGGATTCCGGGGTCGTTTCTGAAATACCTTGACGTCCACTCCCGGCACTGGAGCTTTATCAAAAGCTCCATTTCCCCGTCAATGCCGGTTCCGCCTGTCTCCTCACCCACCGAGGCCTCTATCACCGAGGCCTCTATCACCGCCACCTGAAGATAATCCTCTCCCAGATCGATTTTAAAATAGGCAACCCTCTGCCTTACATCCTCCCAGGTGGAGGTCCCCTGAATAAGCTCATTGAGAAGCTTTTCCCTCAATACGGGCAGGTTCTCCTCCAATTGCTTTTTCATTCTTTCATATTCCGAGCGATGGTCTCGCTCCTCCAGAATTTTTTCCTTCAGGGAAAGGGCTGCTTTACGTATTTCATCGTCATTAACAGGCTTAAGCAAAAAATCGGAAATACCTATTTTAATGCTCTTTTTCGCGTACTCAAATTCTTCGTAGCCGGTAAGCACAACAATTTTAACCGAAGGATCCTTTTCAAATATGAGGCGTCCAAGCTCCAGCCCGTCCATAAAGGGCATATAGATATCGGTAAACACCACATCGGGCTGAACCCTGTCCACAAGCTCCAGGGCTTCCCGGCCATCGGCTGCCTCACCGGCAACCTGAAAGCCCATTTCATGCCAATCCACACAATTCTTTAAAAGGCTGCGCACCAAATGCTCGTCATCCACAAAAACAACCTTGAGAAGATTATCCGGCATGCCCGTCCTCCTTAAAAGTACTTAAAGCATTTATCCTGTTTTCAAGCCTTGCAGGTATTTTAAGCAAAATCCGTGTGCCTTCCCAGCGCTCGCTTTCAATGTGCATGGGATCCGACACACCGTAAAATATACGAAGACGCTCCAAGGTCCCTTTAAGACCGAAGCCTCTTTCGCCCCTGTCCTGACCTGAGCTGTCCAAAAGCGCGTCAATGACGCCCTTTTCCATTCCCACGCCATTGTCGGAGACAGAAAGCAGTATCCAATACCCCTCCAGGCGCACCTCTATACGAATTGCGCCCTTCTCCCCCTTGGGCTTGATACCGTGGTAAATGGCATTTTCCACAATGGGCTGGAGTATGAGCTTGGGGATTTTATAGGGAAGAGCCCTCTCATCTATGGCATATTCCAGGCTGAAGGCGTCTCCATAACGAACAAGCTGGATTGCCAGATAATTTTTTACAACCTCAAGCTCCTCCGCCAGGCTGATCACCTCGCTGCCCTTGCTGAGGCTGATGCGGTAATAGCTGCCCAGAGCCTTCATCACCCGGTATACCTCCGTGTTTTTTCCCGACAGGGCCAGAGAGCTTATGGCGTCAAAGGTGTTGTACAGAAAATGGGGCTTAATCTGGGCCTGGAGAATATCGAGCTCCGCCTTGCGTTTTATTTTCTGATCCTCAACCACCTTGTGGATGAGGTTTTTGATTTCCCGGATCATGATGTTATAGGCGTCCCGGAGCTTACCAATCTCGTTTTCTCCTGAGATGATGGTCACTTCCACAAACACCCCTTTTTCAACACCCTTCATAGCACTCAGAAGCTTTTTAATGGGGTGAGTGATAAGCCTGGATATGAAAATGGCACCTAAAAACAAAAGCAGGCTGTTAAGGGCGATAATGCCCACGGCAATGGCGTTAAAGGCCTTGGATTCCCGTGAAAGCTCCTCAAAGGGCATGGCGCTTGTAATGTTCCAACCGTATTTGGGTATGGACAGATAGGATAAAAGATAATCCACACCGCCTACGGCCTTTACGGAAGTGGCGCCGTCACCGGTGTGATCCCGATTGGAATCCAGGCTCTCAAAAAGCTGGGGATGATCAAAATCCACAAAGGTCTGCCCCTCGCCGTCGGTAATGCGGATATCCGTATCATACCGGTTCAGAATATCCTTGAAGGCGTCGGAAAAGGCGTTTTCAGAAAGGTTTAAAAGCAGGACGCCAATGGGCTTCTGAGAATAAACATCATTAATGATGCGGATCAGGGAGATATAGTGCTCCTCTTCCCTTTCCCCAAGTATGCCCCCCGCATTGAGCCTGAGTATAAAGCCTCCCTCAGCCTCAACGGCATCACCGTACCAGGGGGCATCCTCAATGTGTGAGGCGGCAAGGGCCTTTAGGGGCATTTTGTCTATACCGTAGCGCTGGCTGTTGTTATCAAAAATGTAAATGGATGAAAGAAACGGAAAAGCCTCAATAAAAGTGGATATGTAGCTGTTTACGGCTCTCTGCTGATCCAGGTTCAGGCTGTCTCCGCCCTCCCTTATACCCCTGAGAGGCTCCTGTATATCATCACTGGAGAGGATGACCTTGGAGAGGTTCTTGGCATTTTCAATGATGGCTTCAAGATTTGAGCTAATGGAATAGAGTGTCTGGACAGACACCTCGCTGACCTTTTCGGAAAGGGTACGGTTGTAGAAACGCTGATACGTAAAACCGCTGAAAAGAACCGAAAAGACCAGTATGGCAAAATAAAACATCACTATCTGGGTGCTTATCTTGAGGTTGGAAATACGTGTTCCCAATTTCATCAGGGCCAGATGCAGCTTTTTCATTCCCACACCGTCCGCCTGCTACTTTTTTCAGCCAGAAACGTTATAACTCATTATATATCACAAACGGGAGGATTTCAAAATTTTTACTGATACTTCCTTAAATTTCTTTAAAGAATCCCTATCAACTTCAATTTTGCAATTCAGCTTAATAGAGCGCTGGAGTTAGGCTTTATGCCTGGTGCTCAATTAAGTCATATTCCGAATCAAACGCTGGATTTTAGACCTCTGATTTGGTATGATAGGAACATGCCAATTTGGAGCGTGTCCTCATATTTATCCGAAATGTATCAAACTTAAAAATCCTGTTTCAGGATCAGTCCGGCAT
>JAEXPO010000515.1 GCA_023446675.1 Bacillota bacterium
CCATGAAGGCGTCGGGCAGAAAATTCGGGGATATGGCCATTCTTTACAGACTTAACGCTCTGTCCCGCGTATATGAAGATGTACTTATGAAGCAGGGAATACCCTATAAAATCTATGGCGGACTTAAGTTCTATGCCCGAAAGGAAATTAAGGATGTTATTGCGTGGCTGAGGCTTGTTCAGAATGGCAATGACGATGTAAGCCTTTCCCGCATCATTAATGTTCCAAGGCGGGGAATAGGCAAAACCACTCTGGATCGGGTGGAGCAGCTGGCTGTCGCGGAAGGGGTTTCCATGTACCGCATTATAAGCGAGGCTCCCCACCATGGTGAGCTGGCCCGGGCAGCCAAAAACCTGGAGGAATTCTTTAATTTTACGGAATCCATGAAGGAAATGGCGGCCAAAACAGAGCTGGTGGAGTTTATTGACCTCCTTCTGGAAAAAAGCGGCCTCATTCGTGAGCTGGAAACGGAAGGAACGGACGAAGCCCGTACCCGTATTGAAAACATTAAGGAATTCATTTCCGTGGGCCGGGAGTTTGCGCTTCAAAACCCGGAATCCTCTTCACTGGAGGATTTTCTGGCCCATATCTCCCTTGTGGCGGATATCGACGATACGGAGGAGGTAGGTGACAGAGTCATTCTTATGACCCTTCACAGCGCCAAGGGCCTTGAATTTCCCATTGTGTTTCTTGGAGGGCTGGAGGAAGGCATTTTTCCCAGCTACCGATCCCTTACCGAGGAGGAAACTCTTGAAGAGGAGCGGCGGCTTTGCTATGTAGGGATAACCAGAGCCAGAGAAGAGCTTTTCATGACCAATGCCAAATGCCGCATGCTCTTTGGCAGTACCTCCTACAACCGGGAGTCCCGGTTTATAAGGGAGATACCCGAAAGCCTCCTGGCTAATGAAGCCGCAAGGCTGTCAGCTTCGGCGGCTCAGGCAAAAAGCTGGGAACCCAGGGCCTCCGGAGGTGCTCCTGCCGGCGACAAAAAAACGGGAAACACGGCTTCTTTCAACGCAGGCTCCAAGGTATTGGACCTGGACGAGCTTAAAAGCCGGATAAAAGCCTTTAACCGAATGTCGGAAGACGGCGGCGACAGTGTAACGGTGGGCGATCGGGTGCTTCATAAAAAATTCGGTGAAGGCGTCGTAAAGGCGAGAGTGCAGGAAAACAGCGATTACAGATTGGATATCCATTTTGACGGATTTGGAATAAAAAGGCTCATGGAAAGCTTTGCAAAGCTTAAAAAGATTTGATCGGGGGCAGGATATGGTAAAAGCATTGGTTCTGGATATGGACGGCGTTATATTTGACAGCGAGCCCCTTCACATGCAGGTCACCTGCCGTGTGATGAAGGATTTGGCAGGAAGGGAGCCAGAACCGGACGAGTTTTATGAATTTGTCGGAGTGAGAAACGAAGAGATGTGGGAAGCCCTGGTAGCCCGGCATAAGCGTGATGTAACGGTAGAGGAGCTTCTCCAAAGGCATAGGGAATACAAGAGCGAATTTTTTGCCCAGGCCAGCCTGGTACCCGTGGAAGGCATACCGGAGCTTCTGGCGGAGGCAAAAAAGCGGGGGCTCAAAATTGCCCTGGCTACAAGCTCTCCCCGTTTTCTGGCTGAAATGGTTTTAACCCGGCTTGGGCTTATTCATTACTTTGACTCACTAGTAACAGCCGACGACATTTCTCACAGCAAGCCTGATCCTGAGATTTATGTTAAAGCAGCGCAGCGTTTAGCTCTCCCGCCCACCTTGTGTGTGGCGGTGGAGGACGCGTCTCTTGGAGCACAGGCAGCAAAAGGAGCGGGAATGTTTTGCGTTGGCTTTCGAAATCCTAATTCAGGCAATCAGGATTTATCACGAGCGGATTGTGTGGTAAATAAAATAAATGAGATCCGGCCCTGGGAGCCGGAATGGCAAAAAGGAGCGGTAAAGCTGTGAATGATGATGGACTGAACAAAAAGAATAATGGTTTTTCGGAGCTTAACAGCCTGTTGGATGAAATGGATTCCCTCCTCAGGCGCCGTCCCCTTTCCGATGTTTATGACGATCTTTACGTAAAGCGGGATCCGGGACTTCCTATAATGCCCAAAGGTGGGCAGGATTATAGTGCTTCTGACGATAAGGTTCAGTTTGATTCCGGACTTGGGGATGCACCCAACTTAAATGAGGAAGAGGAGCCGCCCCAAAAGAGCCTGGAAGAGCTTATGGAAGATCTCAATAATCTTGTGGGCCTCGAAAAGGTGAAGGAGGATGTGAAATCCCTCACCAATATGGTTAAAATTATGAAGATTCGAAAGGAGCGGGGGCTTCCTCAGGTAGACATGTCCCTGCACCTTGTTTTTACAGGAAACCCGGGTACGGGAAAAACCACTGTAGCCAGACTGCTTGCAGGTATTTACAGAGAGATTGGCGTTTTAACAAAGGGACATTTGGTCGAGGTGGATCGTTCCCGTCTTGTAGCTAAATACGTAGGCCAGACCGCCCCTCAGGTTATGGAGGTTGTCAATGAAGCCCTGGGAGGGGTGCTGTTTATTGATGAGGCTTACTCATTGGTATCCCGAAGAGGTGAAAACGATTTCGGTTACGAAGCGGTGGACACCC
>JAEXPO010000558.1 GCA_023446675.1 Bacillota bacterium
CCTTCATTCCCTGGGCCCGGGCTCCGGCAAGAACCCCCGTCATCATGGAGGCGGTTCCGGCAAAGGTGGAAATAATGGCATTATTGCTGAAGCACAATTGGGGAAAGTTGAAGCCCACCGCCGACATGCAGCCGGCAGGGATAATGGTAAAGGTGCGATCCCCTAAAACCTTTAAAACCATACGGACCGCAAGGCTTCCGCCGCAGCCGCCGCAGGCCTTGTGACCGTAAAAATATTCGCTGTCCGAAAGAGTTTTGGCCGTAATCCGTTTAGACATGTCAATCCTCCTCCAATGTAAGCCCGATGAACCGTACTCTTTCAAGAGCAGAGGCTTTGCCGGCCTCAGCGCCTTCCTTCAGTACGTCGAAGACCTCAAAAAGGTTGGCTTCCGTGATGTCTCTTCCTCCCAGGCCTCCGATGAAATTAAAGCTGGGAGCGGTGATGCCGCCTTTATACAGAGCGGAATTGACATTGGTATAGAGGGTGCCCTCCATGCCGAAGGACACGTCCTTTTCAATGACCCCAATGCTTTTAACACCAGCCGCGGCTTTCAAAATATCCTCCTCCGGAAAGGGCCTTATGTAGCGAAGCTTTAATAGGCCCGCTTTTACACCCTGTTCCCGGAGCTTGTCCACCACGTTGCGGGCAAGGCCTGTAAGGCTTCCCAGCGTAATTAAAAGGTACTCGGCGTCCTCTGCCCGGTAAGCCTGGGTAAGACCGCCCCAATTCCTTCCGAAGACCTCCTGGAAACGGTTGGTTACCTGAGGAACCACAGACTTAGCCTTAAGCACGGCCCTGTGCTGCTTGAGCTTGAATTCCAGATTGTCCCCGGGTCCGGCGGAAAAGGCCATGTTGACAGGATCTTCCAGATCCATTTTGTAAAGGGCCTTATAAGGCGGAAGAAAGGCGTCGGCCTGCTCTGAATCCGGGATTTCCACCAGCTCGTAGGTGTGGGTAAGCACAAAGCCGTCAAGATTTATCATCACAGGGGTGAGCACATCGGGGTGCTCCGCCACGGCGTAGGCTTCCAGAACCGCATCCAGGCTCTCCTGGGCATTTTCGGCATAGATCTGGATCCAGCCGCTGTCAAGCTGGGACATGGAATCCCGCTGATCCCCGTAAATGTTCCAGGGAAGAGCGGTAGACCGGTTGGCGTTCATCATGACAATGGGAAAACGCCCGCCGGAGGCATAGTAGAGACATTCCACCATATAGAGAAGACCCTGGGAGGAGGTGGCCGTAAAGGGCCGGGCGCCTACGCTTGAAGCGCCTATTGCCGCCGACAGGGCCGAATGCTCGGACTCAACATAAAGAAACTCACTTTCGAGGGCTGCATCCGCCACCATATCCGATAATTTTTCCACTACCGTGGTCTGGGGCGTAATGGGATAGGCCGCGATAACCTGAGGTCGGGCCAGGCGCACGCCTTCGGCCAGGGCTTCGTTTCCGGATAAAAAAGCTTTTTTACTCATAGGCTGCCTCCCTGCTTCATGGTAATGGCATCAAAGCCGCATATTTTGGCGCAAATGCCGCAGCCCTTGCAAAAATCATAGTCTATGGCAACAGCGGAGCCGTCCTTCCGGATGACCCCATCGGGACAGTACAGATAGCATTGCAGGCAGTTTTTGCATTTTTCGCGGTCAATAACAGGCGTCATATTGCGCCAGCCCGCGTTTTTGGTTACCAGATGGCCTGCCGTGTAGCAGGGGCCAACGGGGAAGGAGGAGAGGGAACCGGCCCTTTTATAATCCCGCAAAGAGGGTTTGGGGTAATTTGCTTTTGCCATTTTCTTATCTGAAGCTGTCATTGGGCGGACTCCTTTCCAAGACGATAGGCTTCTTCCAATACCTGACGGTTTTTTTCCAAAAGCTTTCCGCTGAAGAAACCCTGGGAAGCGGAAAAAAGCGTATCCCAGGAAACCAGTCCCGTAATGCCCGCCAGAGCCCCCAGCATGGCTGTATTGGCGATGGGACGGCCCAGAATGGGAAGAGCGACTGAAAGGGCATCCAGATGAATCACACGCCCTTTCACGGCCTCCGCAGGGGTTGAGCTAATAGAGACTGGCGTCTCACTGCTTTTGGCATCCGCGGTGCTGTTTATAAGAAGAAGCCCGCCCTCCTTGAGATCCTGAAGGTAGGAAGGTGTGTACAGGGTATCGTCCAAGAGTACGATAACATCGCAACGCTTGATTTCGGTGCGATCACGTATGACTTCGTCACTGATCTTCGTAAAAGCCAGAACCGGCGCACCGCGCCGCTCGGGGCCGAAGGAAGGGAAGGCCATGCTGTGCCGGCCTTCAAAAAGGGACACGGCAGCCCCTAAAAGCTTGGCAGCCGTAAAGGCTCCCTGACCTCCCCGGCCATGCCAGCGAATCTCCGTCATAGGCTCAGCCTCCCGGCCTTTTCCTTAAGGGTTGAAAGCCTGTCAAGAGCAGCAACCAAAGTTTCCTTCCTTTTAGCAAAATGGAAGCGTATGTAACTGTTGATGTTTTCCTTAAAGAAGCTGGAGCCGGGCACTGCGCCCACGCCCACATGCTCCGCAAGCCAGATGCAGAAGGCGTTGTCGTCGGTAACCTTCCACTGGGAAACATCCATCATGACATAGTATGCGCCTTCAGGCGGGGTATAGGCCAGGCCTAAATCGTCAAGTCCTTTTAAAAAGAGATTCCTCTTTTCGCTATAAATGTCCTGAAGCTCCGTATAGTACTCGTCTCCAAAGCTGAGGGCGGTTACAGCCGCTTCCTGCAAGGGTGCGGGAGCGCCTACGGTAAGGAAGTCATGAACCTTTTTGGCAACGTCGATAATGCGGGGCGGCGCAATAACAGCGCCAATACGCCAGCCTGTTATCGAATAGGTCTTGGACAGGGAGACGCAGGTGATGGTTCTGTCCCACATACGGGGCAGGGCTGCAAAATAAATATGCTTATAAGGCGCATAAACAATATGCTCGTATACCTCGTCGGTAATAACGAAGGCATCGTATTTTTCAGCCAGATCCGCAATGATCTGAAGCTCCTCAAGCTTGAAGACCTTGCCGGAGGGATTGGACGGATTACACACGATGATGGCCTTGGCGCCCTGCGTGAAGGCCGCTTCCAGGACATCGGCATCAAAGGTGTAGGCCGGAGGCGTCAGGGAAACGTATATGGGCTCGGCACCGGACAAAATGGCGTCCGCAGCGTAGTTTTCATAAAAGGGTGAGAAAACAATAACCTTTTCGCCGGGATTGACAGCGCTCATCATAGCCGTCATCATGGCTTCCGTGCTGCCGCAGGTAACCACAATGTCGGTATCCGGGTTTATGCTTAAGCCTGAAAAACGGCTGTGCTTCTTAGCTAGAGCCTCTCTGAAATTGGCTGCACCCCAGGTAACCGAATACTGGTGAGGGCCGTTGTCCGCTGTTTTTGCAAGGGCTTTTAAAAGCTCTTGGGGAGGATCAAAATCCGGAAAGCCCTGGGAGAGGTTTATGGCTCCAAATTGATTTGATACACGGGTCATTTTCCGTATAATGGACTCCGTGAAAAAGTCGGTGCGTGTACTAAGCTTGGGCATGGCGACTCCTTTCGTGAGGCATAACTTCAATGTATTTTATTTCCAAATAGTAAAACGCAGGCGCTGAGCCGCAAGGTTTCTTATGATTATATCAGCCGTTTCTTTTGTCCACAATGCGCTTGGCCTTATGGGTTTCCCTGGGAAGCTCTCCGTCCGAAAGGACAATAACGTCCTTGGGCTTTACACCCAAACGGGTTTTTATGGCGGCAGAAACACGGGCTTTCAAATCCTTGTCCGTTTCCTCCGAGCCTGGGGCTTTCTCAATTTCAATGGCGTATTTGGTGGTGTAATCCTCGGTGGTAAGAAGGATACGGTATTCTCCGGTAATGCCTTCAAGGCCTCTTATAACAAACTCAATATCGCTGGGAAACACATTCACACCGGAAACAATAAACATATCGTCCAGGCGTCCGGAAATGTTTATACGGGCATGGG
>JAEXPO010000560.1 GCA_023446675.1 Bacillota bacterium
CCTACAATTTTGCCTGCGAGATCCTCAACCTTGGTAACGGAGGTGTCGCCGGGTTTAACCACAATAACCTGTCCGTTGGCCAGATAGGGCTTTGTAAACTCGTAGTTCTCAAGTCTTTCATTTGTCATGCTGACTGAGGAGATAATGGCATCATAGTTTCCGGCATCAAGTCCGGCAAAAATGGTATCCCATGCAATGGATTTAAATTCAATGGTTTTACCCATCTTCTCGCCGAGCGCTTTGGCAAAATCGATATCAAAGCCCACCAGCTCATTTTTCTCATCTCTATATTCCATAGGAGGATAAGTATCGTCTACAGCAATTGTAAGCACTTCGTTGCCACTGGCTGCCGGCTTTGTTCCGCATCCTGAAAACATGAGTGCGGCGGAAAGAACCACCGTTAATCCTACAAGGGCCCATTTTGTTCTCATAATTATTTCCCCTCACATACAATCTTTTTCTTGATTATAAGGACAAAACAGGCCAAAAGTCAATAGGAGTGTGCAAAAAAGAGGATCGCCGACTTGCAAAATCATCCATTGAACTTGTCAAATATGTATTTCTTTAAATCATTTCTGACATTTATTATATTGCTTCCTTCATTTATGAGAGCCTGACGGATATAATCGATTTCCTCAAAGGTAAGAAAAACCAGCTTTCCCGCTCCTCTGCCGTCCAGAAGGCTTTCCAGCTCCTTTAATACATCAAGGGCATCTTCCCGGGAAGGGAAATAGAAAACCCCTACGCCGTCGTCCAATTCACCCTTATGCGCCTGATATAAAGCCTCCACCTTTTCCTTGGAGGCACCGGCTATTTCAGCTATATCAGCTGTTTTATACTTACCGGCACAGTCAATATAATACCTCTCGGATAGACGCCCGGAGCCTCTGATAGAGAAATTTCTCATGCTTTTCATAAAAATACCCCACTTATTGTGAACTTGCAAACAAATGGTTAAACCATGTTAATACAACAGAATCCCCATAGGAATCAGGAATACGTATCATTTCAAGGGAGCTTAAGGAGGGTATGACAAGACCAAAGGCAATATAAACCAGAATGAGGCCGATTCCAAGTCCCACAGCCATTCCTCCTGCCCGGTTTGCGGTACCGAGAAGAGCTGTGGTATTGATAACGGTGGACAGCAAGCGTCCCACCAAAACCACTATAAGCTTTACCCCGATAAAAAGGATAATAAGCGCTAAAACGTTTAGCACCGAATAAATAAGCAGATCATTGATGGATACAACCGTTTCCTGATACAGAGCGCCCGTTTCGGCCGCCGTTCCCGTGGTTGTAACCACTTGCTTAATAAAAGGATTCCGGGAGATAAAGGCTTCAATCTCCGGATAAGAGGTAATAACCTCAAAGGGCGAGGTCGTCTCATTTACCTTAATGGCCTCCAGTGTGGACAGCGTGGGCATAATGTCGGACAGCTTATCGCCTACGGTCTTTCCCAAAGGCGAATTTTGCAGCATTAATGCCAGCTTGGGCGAAAAGATAAAGGCCATGACAATACCGGCCAAATAGCCTACAAGGCTGAAGACCGTATTAACCATACCCTTTGCGTACCCCCTGAATCCAAACAGAGCCACAACAATAACAATGGTATAATCAACCCAGTTAAAATTCATATCAAACACCAAATCAGCTGCAACAAAGGCCAATACGGCCAAAAACAGCAAAAATGCCGGCAATCTGTTCATCTTCGCCGCAGCGGGTACAGGCCGGCCATAGTTGTAACCCAAATAGCACACCTCCCTTTAAGGAGCCCTATCATCTACTCTTGCACAAATTTCCCGGAAATATCAGGGAAAAAAGAAGGATAGATTTAACGCAATAAACAAAAGGATGGAAACAATCAAAAAACTTACCTGGACTGATTTCTTTTTTATATACATTTTCCTTCCTCCACCTCTTCCTTAATTTGCATACTTTATTTTCTTCCTTTTTAGTACCTTATCGCTGATAAAACAAGTATTTTTATAGGTGCTTCTCTCTAATTGGGTTGCGGGCAAAGCCCGCTTTAGTGAGGATATTATATCATTTTGTCATGAGTTTGTAAAACGGATTTAATTTTATGCCAATCCTGTCTTATAGAATTCTTTATTTATGCTATAATCAACAAAAAATCCAAAGGGGTGGAAGGCAAGTCTCCCACAATTGGCGTATTGGAGAAAAACATGAAACGGAAGCTTCCGGGATTTAATGAGAATTTAAAGAGGCAAATAAATTTTTTAGCAGAAATAATAGAGAAAAATGCCGTACTCTCCACAATAATAAAAAAAGCCCCCAAGCTGGGGCTGAAGCATTATTATATCGGTGGCGGCTGTATTGCTCAAACTGTCTGGAATTATCAAAACGGCATGGATTTGCTTTACGGTATTTCAGATGTGGATTTAGTGTATTATGATTCCTCGGATTTTAGCTATGAAGCAGAGGACAGCGTTATAAAGTCCGGTGCGGTTCTGTTTCGTCAAACGCCTCTTCCCCTGGATATTAAAAATCAGGCACGAACTCACCTGTGGTATGAATGCAGGCTTTTCCCATTAAAACGCAAGGACCCTGGGGGTACCGGAAAAGGAATAAAAGGTGGCTTTGGCATCCTTTAAATAAAGGACTTCCATTTTATTGTCGTCAGCCGTATACATTCTTCCCAGGGATGCATTTTCATTAAGCATCTGAACCCGGGCCTCTCTGCGCCCGTCATGAACCACGGTGCTTTCCAAGCGGAGCCAGGTGCCGTCCTTGCCCATTGCACTGATTTCAATCTGGGGATTCTCCAGCATCTGTTTAAAAACCTTCTTGGTATTGTTTGTCACAATATACAGCCTGTCTTCAAATTCAGCGACTGCACCAAACGGCCTTACACGAGGCTGATTGCCTTCCGTAGTGGCAAGATAAAAAACGGGATTTGTTTTCAGGTACTCTAAAACTTCTTTCATATGGGCTTGCTCCTTTCAAAGCTCCGTAGTATAATTTTTACGCTTTAATTATATAGAGTGCAATAATATATTCAAGTACGATTATTTTCTTTACTTAGTATCTCAAAAGATAGTATAAAAGGAGATTTTTTATGTCTTCAATAAAAACAGGTAATGATGAAAAGCAGGATTTATACGGATTATGCCCCTATGTTACGGCTCAAAAGCTTCTCACCGGAAAATGGGCACTTCTCATTATGTACCATTTAAGCCGGGGGCCGGTACGATTTAATGCTCTTCAGCGCATGATGCCTTCTCTTACACAGGCTACGCTCTCAAATCAGCTTCACAGCCTGGAGGAGAATGGACTTATTACCCGTACCCAGTATCCCCAGATTCCGCCAAAAGTGGAGTACGAATTAAGTGAAATCGGCCGCCGCTTTCAGCCCGTACTGGACAGTCTGGAGGTGTGGGGCAAGGAGTATATCGCTTTTTTAAAGGAAAAAGAAGGCGGGCTTTCCAGTGACTAAGCCTTCATGCACAAAAAACGTACCCCTTTGCATTCCGGAGGGTACGTTCTTGTTTAAACAGGCTTTGTTTAAGCATAGGTTTCTTTATGTATACATTAAACAAACTTTTTTAGTCAGGCAAGAAACCCCGCTTTTTTAAAAAGCCGTCAATAACCCGCAGGAAGGATAAAATCCTTCTGTTGTCCACCTTATAGTTAAAAAGTATGAAGGCGTGGGAAACATCGGGAATGAGGCAGAGCTCCACATCGGCTCCCTGAGTCTTTAAAGCCCGGTAATAATGAATTCCGTCCTCCGGCTCCACCACCGTATCCAAAAGGCCGTGGAGAATGAATACGGGAGGATGTCCCCTTTCCACCTGATAAACCGGCGAAAGGGCTCTTGCCCGTGCATCCGCCATAAAAAAGGAACGTGCCTGCGGTTCGTGCTCATTAAGCTCATAAACCGGCTCCCCCTCTTGAGGGTAAATGGAAGCCGGAAGCGTACCGGGATAGTCAAAGGCCAGCACCTGCTTTTTCCATTTACCGGTTAAATCGGTGACGCCGTTGCAAATAATAAGGCCATTGGCGGTATACGGGACCGCGACGTTTGCGTCCCCCCCCGCCTCCGAGAGCCCCAGGCAAGCCGCCAGATGGCCTCCCGCCGAATCCCCGCCTGCCAGAATCCTGTCCGGATGTATGGCAAACTCCCTTGCATGGCTCCGGATGTAGCCCATGGCATCCTTCACATCCTCCAGACATTCTTCTACGGAAGTGAGACGCCCGCCATCCTCCGAACCTGCCAGCCTGTAATCCACACTGAAGGTCACCAGGCCTTTTTGGGCATAGTAGAGGCAATGGGGAAAGAAACGGGAGGCAGAATCGCTTTTCCACCCTCCCCCGTGGATCCACACCAGGGCGGTGTAATTGCCATTGGGTGACCAATGGGCCGGTTTTTCATAATAAAGGCGCAGCTCCTGGCCTCCCGCCCGCTTATAAACAAGCGAACAGGCCGGCTCCCTGCCTAACAGGGCGTCCAGCAGCTTTTGCTCCTTAAAGCCTTCTTCCGTGTTTTGTCCGCTGCAGCTCATAATGCCAAAACTTCCTTTCCTTCATCCGGGGATATTCTATTCCTTCGTGCCGCTCTTCATAAAACGGTAATAATCGCCAAGAGTAGCGTACCACACATCCTCCCGGCCTGAAAGCCTGTTCAGGATACCCTCCATATAACCCCATCCATCTATGCCCTTTTTGTCCAATTCGTAGGAATGTCCGTAAATATGAAATAAGGAAAGCTCCTGCTCATTCAAGTTCAAAAAGCGCTGTACAAGGGCATCAAGCCCCGGATAATACATATGGCAGGTAGGATGCCAGGTAAGAAAATTTGAGGGCGCAAGAAAGGACTCGGTGCATTGGGTGGTTCTGGCATACACCAGGCCCAGCCTGCCCAGGTTCTCCGCAGCCTCCAGGGTGTAATGTCCTCCCGGATAGGCTCCGCCTATAGGCTTGGGTACACCAAGGGAAGAAAACACCTCCAGATCCCCCAGAATCTCTTCGGCCAGCTCCTCCTCCGAAAGGCGGGTAAAGCCCCTGTGATGGGCGCCATGAGCTCCGATTTCATGATCCTGGTAAACGGCCTTCAGCTCATGGGCTTCCACCTTTATGTATTCGGACGGCTCTCCGTCCCGGATAAGAGGCCCGCGAAGCCCCAAATGAGCGGAGCAAAGGAAAAAGGTTGCTTTCAAGCCTAAGCCGCGAAGCCTGGAGGCCAGGGCCCTGTCCTGGATCTCACCGTCGTCAAAGCTTAAAATCAGGGCTTTTCGGGCCCCGTTGGGATACACTGATAAAGCCATGTTAACAAAACCTCATTTCAAAAATCCGGGACTCAAGGGCCCCAGGTGTTTCCTTAACTGTCAGCCACACTGCTACGCATAAATTGAGGCAAATTCTTAAAGGCGAAAAAAGCCCTCCATGTCCCAATCCGCAAGGTACAGCACAGGATAAGTAAAGGCCAGGTGGAAAAAGGAGATATTGGCCTTGGAATTCTTACCCCAGCCCTCCCAGGTTGTAGTGGCCCCCTCCCTCAGCATGCGCAGCCAGCACCTCTCGTCGGTGAGAAGCTCTTTGATAAGGTCGTCCCTTTTATGCTTTTTAAGCGCGGCCAGCACGGCAAAGGTAATAAAGAACATGCTGGATAAAAGCCGCTTTTCCTCAATCATACCAAGAATGTTTTCCTCGCACCGGCTATCGGGGCATAAACCGTATAAAAG
>JAEXPO010000576.1 GCA_023446675.1 Bacillota bacterium
GTGCTATGGTTCGCTGTTCAAATCCGGCTTTATAAATGGCCGTGATTATTTCAATGGTCAGCCGTCCGCGTTCTCCCGTGATAAGAGGGGCCCCGCCCGTTTCAAGAGCTGTTAACACATCGTTAATTTCACCCGCGTGTCCCGAGTGCTTAAGGGCGGGCAAGCCTTCAAAGGCTTCCGTCAGCTCACGCTCCAGGTCTTCCGCTCTTTCCGGGAAGCCGTTGGAGGTGGATACGGAAGCTCTTGTCTTCCAGGGTGCGGATATTCTTGCCTTTTCTCCCTGAAATATAATCTGCTGCTCCTCGCCATGATGAATAACGGAGCTGGTAATCTGTGCAACCGTTCCTTTTTCATAAAGCAAGGCTGCAATAGAAATATCCTCAACCTCTGCGTTGTCGTGGGCGGCGTTGCTTAAAAGTGCCTGTACCTTTAAGGGCTTGCCCAGCATCCAGGCCAACATGTCAATGTGATGAACCGCGTGATTTAAGGTGCAGCCGCCGCCCTCCTTTTCCCAAAGGCCACGCCACCAAAGATCATAATAGCAGTGTCCCCGCCACCAGTGGGAATCCACCTGCGCGTGAAGTACTCTTCCTATTTTTCCGCTGTCCAGTATTGTCTTCAAATTCCACACAGAGTCGTTAAAACGATTCTGCGCAATAACCGCCAAAACCTTCCCGCTGTGCTTTTGCGCTTCGATCATTCTGTCACATTCTTCCAGGGATGCGGCCATAGGTTTTTCCACTATGACGTTTTTTCCCGCATTCAGGCAGTCTATGGCTATTTCTGCATGACAAAACGGAGGGGTGCAAACGCTGACTAAATCGAACTCTGACTCCTCTATAAGTTTTTTGTGTGAATCAAAGATCTCCGCATCCAGTCCAAATTCCTTTGCCTTTGCCTTGGATTTTTCCGGATAAATATCGCATAATGCAACAATTCTGCATCTGTCCGGAAATGCCAGATAGGCCTTAATATGAGCTGGCGATATACCGCCTGTCCCGATTATTGCAACCTTTATCATAGTCTCTCCTTTATCCTTAAAATAAATGAAGCCGTTACAGTTGTATTTTACTTTTCTTAGTGACACCTTGACCATATAAGAACTCTATTTTTTTTATAATTATTAAAGAAATGAATGATTTTTTGCAGGGATAGATTATACTGATAGTATATCGCATCGGCTTCAACAACAATTTATTTCGGGAGATGGCTATGAGCTCAGCAAATTATCCGACCATGATTTATTTTGTTCAGAAGGAATGCTCAACCAATTGGAAGCTTAATTCAACGCATATTTATTTTTATGACCTGGTATTCGTACAAAGCGGCTCTGCCGATTACATCATTGACGGGTCCAGCTATCATGTTAAAGCCGGAGATATTCTCTTTATCCAGCCGGGAAGCTCGCGAATTGCCGGCACACAGGGCATGACCTGCGTTTCAATTGACTTTCTTTACGGAGAAAGCGATGTTCTCCGCCAGCTCCCTCCTGTTATCTCAGGTATTGATTTCACTGATTTTGAACCTTTGTTCGCATCAATCAAATACGAATGGCTTCAGCAGACCGAGGGGTATCAATTGAAATGTCAGGCTCTTTTCGGCCTCATTTTACATAAGCTTATGTACGGGCAAAACAAATCGGATGAAAATTATCACATCAACACCATAAAAAAATACATCATCGAGCATTACGCGGAGCATATCACGATTGCCCAGCTGGCTCGTATGCTGGATTTAAATCCTGTTTATTGCGGCGCCCTTTTCAAAAAAACAATGAATCAAACCATTCAGCAGTTCATAGCCCAGGTACGCGTCAACAAAGCTGCCAACCTCCTGCAGCTCAGTGAGTACACAATCAGTGAAGTTGCGTTTCTCACAGGCTTTAACGATATTTATTATTTCAGCACCACCTTTAAAAGCATTATGAAGGTGTCGCCGTCCATGTACCGAAACAGCCATAAAAGCATAAGCTTCTACGATGAAATTTGACATGAAGCAGTGCTTAGGGTATCATGAGGTACATCTATAACCTATTAAGCATATTAATTTAATATGATTTTTATTGTTTAGCAATACCATGAGTTCCGTCTGCTTAAGCACCATGGATTCATGAAGAAGGGATGACATAAAAATGGAAAAAATAAACCCTACCTGTGTGGATTGCGGCGCAAAACACTGTGCCACCCGCAGCAGCCGCTATCCGGAATTCTGCCTTACCACAGGCTTGTCACAAAAGGAAATTGATAAGGTGGTGGCTTTGTACACCGACGATGATTACATTCATAAGGTGGCCGTTGCCGCAGCCGAGGTGGAAGGCGGCTTTTACGGCAGGTACACCCGGGTGGAGGAAATCATGGAATTTGCCCGCCGTATCGGCGCCAAAAAGATAGGTGTGGCCACCTGTATCGGCCTTTTGAGTGAAAGCCATATTTTTGCGGAAATTTTACGAAAAAAAGGCTTTGAGGTTTTTGGTGTGGCTTGTAAGGTTGGCGCGGTGGAAAAGAAGAACATCGGCATTGACGAGCAGTATCTCAAGACTGCCGGTACCACCTTATGCAACCCTATTCTACAGGCAAAGGTACTCAATAAAAATAAAACCGACCTGAATGTTGTCGTGGGTCTTTGTGTGGGCCATGACAGCCTTTTTATGAAATACTCCAAGGCCCTGTGCACTACCTTAGTGACCAAGGACCGAGTTCTTGCCCACAACCCCATAGGCGCTCTGTATCAGGCAAAGGCCTATTACAAAAGGCTGCTGGAGGAAGAAAAGCTTTGAGAAAAGCTTTTGCCAGCATGGGCTGGAAAGCATTATCCCAGCTTGTCCCAGAGACGTTTGGAATGGGTTCGGCACCGGGCATTGATTTCTTCTTCATCAAAAAGCGTGCAGCGGTGATTTTCAACAACGGTATTTCCCTTTATCACAACCGTATGCACATGTCCGCCGAAGGCTGATGTCAAATGTGAAATAATATTGTCCTTATGAAGGGGTGTGGGCGGATCGTAGTCTAAAATGATAAAATCCGCTCCTGCCCCTTTTTCAAGCTTGCCCAAAGGCAGGCCTAAGGCTTGCTGTGCCAGACGGCTGTTATTATCGAAGGCAAGCGCTTTTATAGCATTACTGCCCAGTATATCTGGTTTCCGGTAAAACCCCCGTTGGGCCACAATGGCAGCGGAAAGTTCCTTAAAGAGATCGTAGGTAAATCCGTCGCCTCCCAGGGCCACAGCGACTCCGTCCTCCAGCATTGGAGTTGCCGGACAGATACCCACACCGTTATTGAGATTGGACTGGCTATTGTGGGCCAGGGTTGTTCCTGTTTCCTTAAGGAGGCCCCATTCCTTTGGGGTTAAATGGACGCCGTGGGCGGCAATGGATCTGGGGCCTAATATTCCCGCAGCATGAAAGCGCTCTGCCGGATGCTTATCAAAGCGTTTGTAGCAATCCGAAACATCCGCCATGTCCTCAGCCACATGGACATGAAAGCCTGCCTGCCTTGCCTCATGGAGCCCTCCGCAGTATTCCAAAAGCTCCCGGGACAGGGTATAGGATGCGTGAAGGCCAAACATTCCCGCTATTTGGGTATCCTCTTTCCTTCCGGCATGCTTTTTAATGAACCGCAGATTCTCCTTTACTCCCGCCATGGCCCGTTCCTGTCCATCCCTTCCCGTCACCTCGTAGCACAGGCTGGCACGGGCTCCGGCTTTTCGCACCGCAGATTCTAAAATATCAAGACAGCCGTCAATGGCATTGGGGCTGGCCTGGTGGTCAAAGTAAGTGGTGGTTCCCGATTTCAGCCCTTCCACCAGGCCCATCATGGCACTAAAATAAAGCATCTCCTCATCCAGTGCCTTATCCACCTTCCACCACAGGCGGGAAAGCACCTGCTGCCAGTTTGAAATGGTGCCGCTCAGGGAAAGGCCTCGCACAAACTGGCCGTAGAAATGGCAGTGGGAGCTTATCATGCCGGGCATAACGATTTTTCCTGCCAGATCGATTTCCACAACGCTTTGCTCTTCCCCACTCCAAGGACCGGTACTGTCCGGAGCAGAGCCAAGCCCGGTAATAATTCCGTTTTCTATGTCCATAAAACCGTTTTGGGAAAAAAGATTGTCCCTGTCAAGGGTAAGAAGGGTTCCATTTTTATAGCGCCTTTTCATGCCATATCTCCCACTTTAAGTATTTTGAGGTAGATTTTCGAGGTAGCTTTGCAGGTGTCAAATGAGGGCGATACTGTCTTTTGGGCATACCGAGCAGCAAACCCCGCAGCTTCGGCATAAGCCTTTGTCCACCCGTGGGGGCATACCCGCCCGGGCCTTTACGGCTCCAAAGCCTACATCATTGCAGGCAGTGACGCATCCGTTGCACCGGACACAGCTTTCTTCGTCAATCAGGGCTATTGTCTTTGCCTCTCTATCCAAATCGCCGTGGGGTACAAGATAGGCCAGGGAATGGCCTGCCATAGCCGCGACAGAGGCGAACCCCTGGCTGTCCATAAAGCCGGAAAGGCCTGAACACAGGTCTTTTATCATTCCGAAGCCAAATCTCGCCAGCGCGCTGCAAACCTGAACGGTTTTAGCTCCAAGCAGAATAAATTCCGCCGCATCCTTCCAATTGCTGAAACCCCCCACGCCTGCCAGCGGAAGATCCATTTCCTTTCCCAGGCGGCTTACAACGCCCAGGGCAATGGGTTTTATAGCCGGGCCTGACAACCCGCCCCAGGTTGAATAGCCGTTAATATTCAGAAGTGGCTTTAAGGTGGCCAGGTCAAGTCCGATAAAGGCCCTGACGGTGTCAATAGCGCAAAGTGCGTCGGCGCCGCCCAAACAGGCCCCCTGGGCAATGGAGCTGATATCGGTGACATTGGGCGTCAGCTTGACAATGACGGGGGTATTTTTCTTTGTACAGGCTTTTATCCATTCCGTGGTTACCCGCATAAGCTCAGGATCCGCGGCAGGTATGGCATCCCTGGCATTTTTGCCGTTTGCAAGACTGTTCTCACCCTGGGGACAAGACATGCTGCATTCAATCATATCCGCACCGGCCTGCTCCAGATTGGAAACCAGCTCTTTCCAGTCCTGCCGATTGTCGGCCATAATGCTTCCCACAATAATACGGTCGGGATACCGTTGCTTGAAATAGGCGATATCCTCCTGTACCATCTCAATGCTTCGCTCGGAAATGAGATCAATATTGTAAAAGCCATACTGACGCCTGCCTAAAAGAGGTACCCCTGCCATATTGGGCTCGGCCAGCCTGGGGGCGTGAGAAGCCATGGCTGTGGTTTTAAACACGGCTCCCGCCCATCCGGCTTCAAAAGCCCGCTCTACCTTCTCCCTGCTGTCCGATGAGGGTGAAGCCGCAATTGTAAACGGGTTTTCAAAATGAAGCCCGCAAAATTCAACCTTTAAATCCGCCACTGTAATGCTCCTTTTAATCTGACTGTATTCTTTGACAGCAGGATGCCGGAGTTCCTCCGGCTTATGTAAATACCGCGGTTCTCCGGCATCTGCTGGTGATTATCTTTTAGTCATTAGTCATAGATTTCCTCAACAGCAAGCTCATCTGAAAGGATCTTCTTGTAAATATCCTCTACCGTAGCCTGGGCTTCGGCAGGGACAGCAGGTCCGAATTTGGCGATACCCACCACATTATCCTTAAGGCCCGGCTTCCAGACGCCGCTGAATTCGCCTGTATCAATCCGGTAAACCTGGCTTGCAATGACATCGGGAATGGAAACCATCAGGGAGGTCAGCATCAGCTCGGGTGCAAGGTCGCTTTGATCCGCACCATAGCCAATGGTATAAACGCCCTTTTCCTTAGCTGCTTCAATAAGGCCCAGACCGGTGGTATCGCAGGTGTGCATCAAAACGTCGGCTCCCTGCTCGATTTGTGCCAGAGCGGCTTCCTTACCCTTTGCGGGGTCGCTGAAGGTTCCTGCCATGACGCTTAAGACCACTATATCGGGATTGACGGATTTCGCTCCGGCAATGTAGGCGTTTTTGCCCGCCACCTGGGAAGGGCCTTCGATGCCACCCAGATGGGCTATTATACCGGTTTTGCTGACTGAAGCCGCAAGCACGCCGCAAAGATAGGCGCCTTCAAACTCCTTTTGATCCACAAAGCCCACATTGGCAGTAGCTTCTACGCTGTCCGGCTGCTTGCCGAAAACAAAGAAATACTTCTCCGGATATTCGGCGGCAACGCGAATTGCCGCGTCACCAAATTGAAAGCCGTGGCCGATAATCAGGTCGTAGCCTTCGTTGGCATAATTGCGGAAAGCGGCTTCAATATTGGCTACCTCAACATTTTCGGTGTATGCCGTTTCATAGCCCTCACCCTTGAGAATTTCCAATCCCTTATAAGCGCTGGTATTCCAGGATTGGTCCGTAATGGAGCCGGGAAGCAAAAGAGCGATTTTATTCACCTTAGCCCCGGATGCCTGGGAAGGCTCAGCCGAAGGTGTTGTCGTGGAGGCGGGTGTGGAAGTGGCCGAAGGCGTCGATGTGGGTGTGGATGTGGACGCGGGGCTGGTTCCGCTGCCGCAGGCAGTGGCTCCCACTGCAAGGGTTAGAGTGAAGACCGCCGCCAATGCCTTTTTCAGTAGGTGCTGCTTCATTGTTTTCATGTCATTTTCCCTCCATTAATGCGTTTAATATGTATAAGCTAAGTTTTAGCCTATGACCGTTTCCGAAAGGACATCAAAGGTATGTGCAAGACGAGAATAAAGCTCAGCAAGCCATTCTTCACCCAAACCGGCGGATGCCGTCCGGGGATCGCCGACAACCCCGTCCCAGGCCACATCCACAATGAGCCAGGTTTGTGTGGCAAGGGTCCGGTTATCCGCAAGGCCCTTCCATTTTTCCACGGATGAAGACATTTCAGGTTTTATTTGGGCCTCGACCACCATTTGAGGATGGAGCTTCATCATGGCGCTGGTTTCAAATTGGCCGGCGTGGACATCGTCCTTGCCGACGCCCATATTATCAAGGCAGCGGAATAATTCCAGACAAAAAACATTGATGCCGTATTTTTTTCGGATCTGCCTGGCTCCAACCTCCAGAATATGCTCGTTGCCGCCGTGACCCGTTATCATAACAAGATTGCTTATGCCGGTACAGGCCAGAGATGAGGCCATATCCTCCAAAATATGAAGAAGCGTTTCCGCGCCTAAGGTGATCGTTCCCGCCATGCCCTCGTGCTCAATGCTGAGACCGTAGTATAGATGGGGCAGGAGCAAATAATCCGGCCCCTCTTTCGCCAGCTTTAGCGCCCCTTCCACACAGGCCTGACCGATATGGCAGTCCGTTCCCACGGGAAGGTGGGGTCCGTGCTGCTCCACGGAACCGATGGGAAGTATGGCTATGGCCTTTCCCTTCTCCACAATGCGGCGTATTTGCAGGGCCGTTAATTCATAATAAAAATAGAACGACATTATCCCAACTCCTTTGGCCTCTTACCGGCCCTCTTTTTCGTAGGCAGCTCCCAGAGCTGCCGGGGTATGTATGTTCCTCCCAAAAAACACAATACTTAAAAGCGTTACAACGTAAGGAAGCATGACCATAAACTGATAGGGCAGGTTCACACCGACCGCCTGGAGGCGAAGCTGAAGGGCATCGACAAAGCCGAAGCCCAGCGCTCCCAAAAGGGCGAATGCCGGATTCCAACGGCTTAATATGGTAATGGAGAGGGCAATAAAGCCTCTGCCCGCGCTGATGTTTTCCATAAACTGTCCTACCACCGCCAAGGAAAGGAAGGCGCCTCCCAAACCTGCGGCCATGCCGCTGAAAGCCAGAGCTCCGTAGCGGTATTTCACAACGTTGATGCCGCTGGCCTGGGCCGCTCTGGGATTTTCCCCCACTGCGCGAAGCTCATACCCAAGCTTTGTCCGGTAAAGGACAAACCAGACAGCCAACGCCAGCAGGAAGGCCAGGTAGGTCAACGGATTCTGCTTGAACAGAATATCCCCCATAACGGGAATTTGAGACAGGAGGGGTATTTCCACCGGTTTCATGGTGCCGATTAAGGGAGGGCTTGTACCCACGCCGTAGAAAATACGGTACATATAGCTTGTAAAGCCCAGGGAAAAGATATTGAACATAATACCTGCC
>JAEXPO010000484.1 GCA_023446675.1 Bacillota bacterium
CCCTTCTTATCAGCATTATTTTAGTGCTGTTTCTTACCGGCCTTACCTTCTTTGAGACACGGTTTATGTATAAGCCTCTGAAGGATATTGTCCAGCGCCTGTTCGGGCGGACGGAGGCTGCGGGGGAGAAGGGGCCTAAGGATGAGTTTGACATGATTAGCCAGAGCATCGGAGAGCTTTTAAGTACAAATAACAAGCTTCAGCATGAAGTGGAAAAATCGGTTCCCTTAATGGAGGAATTGTTTTTCACCAAGCTTTTAAAGGGCACCGAGACGGAGGCTGAAGCAGGTAAAATGGTTGTAGCCCTTGGGAAGGCGGGGGATTGGAGGCAGATGATTCTCTTTGCCCTTGAAATCGAAGGAGAATATGAAAGCAGCCTGGATTACGACTTCTATTTATTGCAGGCGGCAAAGGAAGCCTGTGGCGTTATTCCTCAGGAATCCACCCTTAAGCATACGGTGCTGGATGGAAAAGCTTTTTTCTTATTAAGCGGCAGCCATACTATGATGGAAGGCTTTATGGAGGATACCTACAAGCTGGGGCTTGAAATTACCCGAAGAATCAGGGAAAGCCTGGAGGTGGATGTTGTGCTGGGGTTCAGCTCCGTTTTCAGAGAGTTCGGCTACGCCTCCAGAGCCTACCGTGAATGCCTCAATGCGCTGATTTACAGAAATTTTGTGGAAAGCGATGCCGCAAGCGCAGGGAAAATGGTGTTTTTCAACGATCTGAAGCCCCGTTCCGACAGAGGGGGAGAATATCCCAAGACCCTTGTATCGGAGCTTGTTAAGGAAATCCGGAATATTAACGAGGAGAGGGTAGGACATCTTCTGGAGGAGATTGTGAAAAATCTGTTCAGGCATGAAGGAGATGTGAATGAATTTCAATTCTACCTGCTTCGTTTTACAGCAGACATTCTTTTAATTCTGGATGTGGGACACAGCTACTGCAAGGTTTTTCAAATGCATTCCACTATCTACGAGGAGCTCAGTAAAATAACCGGTCCGGAAAGTATGAAGGAATTCTTCCTGAAAAAGCTTATTATACCGGTAATGGAAACCATAAAGGAAAATGCCAGTCCTCAGGACGTCATAATAGAAAAGATGCTGGACATTATCCATCGGGAATTTGAGCAGGACCTGGATATCGAAAGCTGTGCGGCCCGGCTTAACTACCACCCTACCTACATATGGCGTGTCATGAAGAACAAAATGAACACCACCTTTCAGGATTACCTTATTCAATACCGAATGGAAATGGCCAGGCGCTGGCTTTATGAAACGGAAATGACGGTAGGGGAAATTGCCGAGCGCTTAAAATACAACAACGCCCAGAATTTCATACGCTCCTTTAAAAAAATTGTGGGAACAACTCCCGGGCGTTACAGAGAAAGGGAACGGCAGCTAACAGCCGAATGATAAGGCCGGGTATCCTTAAATTGCATTCTCCCTGTTCAATGAAAGCAAAAGATAAGTAAATGGTTTTGTAATTAATAAACATAATCGCAAGGAAATGACCATTCCAATTTATGCAAAACCACAGTAAGCTTGGGATGTGACAGGCCGGCTGGGAGAGGAGGAACCCCGATTGAACCGTTTAACCTTGAAAAGGATGCGAAGGGACATAGGACTTTATCTTTTACTTTTGCCGGGACTTATTTATTACCTGGTTTTTAAGCTTTTACCCATGTGGGGGGTGCTGGTGGCCTTTCAGAACTATAACCCCTATCTGGGTTTTTTGGGAAGTCCCTGGATTGGATTCAAAAATTTTACCGATTTTTTCTCTAATCCTGATTTTCTGCGTCTCATAGTCAATACCCTGTATCTCTCTTTTTTGAATATCCTTTTTTATTTCCCGGCGCCCATTCTGATAGCCCTGCTGCTTAATGAGCTTTCCCGCCAGTGGTTTAAAAAGGGCGTTCAGACCTTGATTTACATACCTCACTTCATGTCGTTGGTTATTGTGGCAAACATTTTTTATATGATGCTCACCACTGACGGCGGCCTTATCAACAATCTTATGGAAAAGCTGGGATACGGAAAAATAAGCTTTCTTTCAGATCCCACATGGTTTCGTCCCATTATCATACTTCAAACGATATGGAAAGAAACAGGATGGGGAACCATTATTTTCCTTGCTGCTTTGGCCGGAGTGGATATGGAGCAGTATGAAGCTGCCTTTGTAGATGGTGCGGGCCGGTTTCGCCAGCTCTGGCACATCACCTTGCCGGCCATAAAAGGGACCATCATTATTCTGTTAATCCTGAGAATGGGAAGTGTTCTGAACACGGGGTTTGAACAGATTTACCTTATGTCCAATGCTTTAAACCGGAGCGTTGCCCAGGTTCTTGATACCTATGTCTACGAGGTGGGCATAACGAGAGGATCCTTTGGCTATGCCACCGCTGTCAGCCTCTTTAAATCCATTGTGGGTATTATTCTCATTTACTCCACCAATTTTATGGCTAAAAAGGCGGGGGAATCCGGAATCTTCTAAGAAGGGAGGACTTATTATGCGGAGCCATTCGGTTGTGAAAAGAAACGATACCCTTTATTCCAGAATCTTCGATGTGGTGAACGCGGTATTTCTGGTGCTTTACGGCCTGGCATGCCTGTTGCCCTTTATATACATCATAGCGGCTTCTCTGGCCGATTCGACTGAGATTGTAAGCCGGTCCTTCTTTCTCATACCAAGGAAGATTTCGCTTGTTTCCTATCAGTATATCTTCTCCTCGGCAACCCTCCCTAGGGCAGCCCTTGTATCCACGGGAGTAACAGCTGCGGGAACTTTTATAAGTATGTTTCTTACGCTTACCATGGCCTATCCTCTTTCAAAAAAGGACCTGGTGGGGAGAAATATTCTTATGAAATTTATCGCCTTTACCATGGTTTTTTCGGGAGGCATGATTCCCACCTTCCTGGTGGTGCGCTCACTGAACCTCATTGATACCTATGCGGCCCTTATTCTGCCGGTTTCCATCAATACCTTCAATCTCATTGTCATTAAGAATTTTTTTCAGGAACAGCCCCAGGAGCTCCAGGAGGCGGCAAAAATCGATGGCTGCAGCGATATTATGATTTTTATACGTATTGTACTTCCGCTGTCCATGCCGGTTATCGCCACCTTTACCCTGTTCTATGCCGTAGGCTACTGGAACGACTATTTTAATTCCCTGCTTTACATTAACGATACCCGGCGCTGGCCCCTTCAGATTCTCCTCAGGCAGATTGTCATGTTCTCCCAGGGAGGCATAGACGGCGCCGCACCGGATCTTATGTATAACAAGCCCCCTGCCGCAAGTATTAAAATGGCGGTTATTGTGTTCGGAACCCTGCCCATACTGGTAGTCTATCCTTTTCTTCAAAAGTATTTCGCCAAAGGCGTTCTTTTGGGTTCCATCAAGGGCTGATGCCACATGGGGCGCCAGCTTGTCCACGGTTTGCCTATTTTAAGTTAAAAGTAAATAATAATTATATGAATGGAGGATTCGCAATGAGAAAACCAAAGGTTTTTGCATGGATCTGCCTCACAGCTTTGGCAGCAGGCCTTCTGGCCGCCTGTGGGCAGACCCGGCCGTCCGCGTCCACACCCTCGGCCCAGACTTCCTCGTCCCCCACGGCCACCGCTTCTCAAACACCGGAAGCAGAGGAGCCCTATGTGGCCAAAGTACTCAGCATAACCTTTACTGGAGAACCCATTGCCGATAACGCCGCAGCCAAGCTTGCACTTGAAGAGTATACCAATTCAAAAATTGAATTCACATGGGTTGCCGACTCCAATTACGAGGACAAAATCAATGTGATGATGGCATCCAATTCACTTCCTACCATTGTGGTAATGAAGGGCCTGACCGCCAGCGTCATCAGTAATGCCCGGGCGGGAGCCTTCTGGGATATTACAGGTGAACTCAGCAATTACCCCAATTTGAGCCAGACCAATGAAATTGTGCTTAACAATATTGCCATCGACGGAAAGGTTTTCGGCGTACCCAGAACCCGTGTCCTGGGCAGAAACGGCATAAGCTACAGGAAGGACTGGCTGGAAAATGTGGGGCTTTCCGAACCCAAAACCATCGAAGATGTTTATAAAATGCTCTATGCCTTTACCTACAATGATCCGGACCAAAACGGGCAGAACGATACCTATGGCATGACCTGGTGCAAGTGGTACGGCCCCCTGGACATTATTGCCACCTGGTTTGGCGCAGGCAATCAGTATGAGCTGGATGATACCGGAACGCTCATTCCCTATTTTACAACCGAAGCCTATATGGAATCCTTAAGGTGGAGCAAGAAGCTTTATGACGAGGGTCTTGTCAATGAGGATTTTGCCGTAAGGGATTCGGCGATATGGACGGATGACTTTAAAGCTGAAAAGGCCGGTGTCTTTATTGATGTAGCCGACCAGGGCCAGCGCCTCCAAACAGAGCTTGACAAGGTGGGGAAAACCGACAGCGTATGGGTTATCGGTTCAGTGGAAGGCCCCAAGGGGCTTCGCAACCTTCCCACAACAGGACACGCCGGTATGGTTGTTGTAACTAAGAATGGAGCTAAAAATGAGGCGGAGCTTGCCAAGGCGCTTCAGTTCCTCGATAAGTGCAATGACAAGGAGGCTCAGGATATTTTCAATTACGGTCTTGTGGACAGGGATTACACCATTAACAGCGAGGGCCAGGTAGTAAGAAATGCCGACGCCGTTGCCAATTTGGGCAAGGAAAACGAAGGACTCAACCAGTTTATGATGAACGTGGTGGATTTGGTCACTCCCGAAGCCATGCTTCCCATTTACAAGCAGGTGGCCTATGTTCAGAAGGTTGTAAATCCGCCTCTTTGCATAGCCAATCCCTGCCAGTCCCTTATTTCCAGCTCCAATGTCTATGCAGAAAAGGGCTCCGCCCTGGATCAGATATACCGTGATGCAAGAATTCAATTTATCGTCGGAGATATTGACGAAGCGGGACAC
>JAEXPO010000641.1 GCA_023446675.1 Bacillota bacterium
CGGATTCTTTGATACCCGGGGCACCGCAAGGCCCACGCCTCTTGTAGGCCGTGAGGTAAGTGCCTGAATCCGGAAGAATTCCACTTCCCAGTCAGGCTGTTTGGATTTTAAAATGACCGCCGTGTCGTTGGCATTTACCACATGGCAGGCACCTGCAAAGGAAGCTCCGGCCTTAAAGGCGTCCAGAGATATATTCTTGGCGGCATAAGCGTTTTTGGACCATAAACCCTTGTCCGCAAATTCCTTGGTTTTAGCCATGTATTCCTTAAACTGGGGAAGCTCATAGGCATAGCTCAGAGTAAGCTTGTCGTCGTCCATGAAATAGCCAAGCCCCGTATTTGCCGCCGAGCCGGTGAGGGTGACATAACCGGCGGCATTGAGGTAATTCATACCAAAGGTAATAATATCGGCTGCGGAGGTGTTAAAGGGTATTACGCCCTTTTCCTTCTCCTGCAGAACCTCCAGGTAGTTCTGGAAGCTGGCCAGATCCGTTACCGCGGGAATGTTGTATTTCTTTCTCAAATCCCCGCGGATGACATAGCCCTGGGGCACAAACCACTGAAAACCGCCGGGAGCCGCATAGATTTTGCCGTTATACGTGATAGACGTATAATCGTAATCCGTCATGCCCTTCATACGTTCGGGAGAATAGGTGTTCAGAAGATCCCCTATCTCCATAAGGCCACCCTTTTCTACTTCCTGTGCCATACCCCGCATCATCATGCCGTCATAGTTTTCCCCTGATGCCAGTATGAGAGGAATTTTCTTATCTGCATCAGCCACCATGTCCATGGTGAAGTCAAAGGTTGCGTTAATCTTCTCTTTGAGAATTTGGTTTACCTCGTCCAGTACCTTGCGGGTATCGGCAGTCTCCTGCATATAGGTGTACAGATAGACCTTAAGAGTAACCTCCTTTAAGGGCTCCGGTGTGGGTGTGGCCGAATCCGCAGGCTGGGCGCCTGCGCTGGCATCCGGAGTCTGGGTGTTGGTTGCCACGGGTGTGCTGTTGCCAGACTGGGTTCCGCATCCCGAAAGGACGAGAGCAAAAACCACAGCCAGGCTCGTTAATACGCGAACCGCACGATTAGGACTTTTCATAGACATCCTCCTGTTCATATAACTCCTTTTTATGCATAAACGGCATGGCCGGCCCTTGCCGTTATGTGCCACTTTGTCGCCTTTAAGGCTTCACCCTTTGACCGCACCGATGGTGATACCGGTGACAAAATATTTCTGAATAAAGGGATAGGCAAGAACGATAGGCCCTGTGGCCACAACGGTCATGGCCAGCTTGAAGGTTTCGGCGGGAAGCTGGTGCCGCGCGGCGGTTTCCGCCATTCCCTCCGCCACCACCTGTGAGGCTTGAAGGATTCGGTAAAGAAGGTATTGCAGCGGAAAAAACTCTTCCCTGGTTATGTACAGCATGGCATTGGCCCAGTTGTTCCAGTGGCCCACAAGCTCAAAAAGACCAATGGTGGCAAGAGCCGGTGTCATGAGAGGAAGAATGATTTTAAGGTAAATATAAAAGTCTCCCGCACCGTCTATTTTAGCTGATTCCACCTGGGAATCCGGTATGGTTCCCGACATGAAATTGCGCATGATGAGAAGAAAGAAGACACTGAATATCCCCGGAAGGATAAGTACCAGAAGATTGTCCTTCAAACGCAGGTAGCGTACCATGAGGATGTAGGAAGGCAGCATGCCCCCGCTGAAAATGGTTGTAAAGTAAAAGATGAAGGCAAAGATATTTCTGTACTTAAAATCCTTGCGATAGAGCACATAGGCTGTCATGCTTATAAGAAACAGCGCCAGGATGCAGGAGGTAAAGGTTACGAAAATAGTAACGCCATAGGCATTGATAACACTTTTGGGATTGTCCGCAATAAAGCGGTAGGCCTCCAGTGAAAAATCCTTTGGCAGAATACCGTAGCCTTCCTTCAGGATAGCATCCTCCGAGGACAGGGAGCCGGAGATAACCAGGATAAACGGAAACAGGCAGAATAAAGCAAGAAACCCTATAAAAACACGCGAGATGACATTGAATACAACTACATCCAGGGATTTCTTCATAAAAGCTTTCCCCCTTATAAATTTCATTTTAAATGGTAAAGCCTAATTCTGGAAGACCCAAGGAATGGCGAAATAGTTCATTCCTCCTAAAATAAGGCGTAATCCTTTTCAAAAAACTTCACAATTCGGTTTATAGTTACAATAAAGATAAAGCAGAGCACCGATTGAAAGAAGGCGGCTGCGGATACCATTCCGTAATCGGAGCCGGAAATCATGGAACGGAACACATAGGTATCAATAATGTCGGTATAGGCATAAAGATTGGCAGAGGTTCCTATAAGCTGATAGAACATGTCGAAATTACCTCTCAGGATTCTTCCGAGCGCCAGAAGTGTCATAATAATAACTGTGGGCTTCAAATGAGGCAGCGTAACATACCGTATGCGCTGGAATACATTGGCTCCGTCAATTTCCGCCGCCGAGGAGATCTCGGGATTTATGGCGGTTATGGAGGCCAGATAAACAATGGAGCCGTAGCCTACCCCTTTCCAGATATTGAACAGAGGAAGCAGGAAATACCACGCTCGCGGTATCCGGTAAATATCAATGGGCTGTGAACCCATGGAGCGCAGGATGGTATTGAGAAGACCGTACTCAAAATTAAAAATATTGTACACAAAGGATCCGACAATAACCCATGAGATAAAAAAGGGCAGGAACATAAACGTTTGACTGACCTTTTTAAAAAGCTTCCCGCTCATTTCCGAAAGCAGGATGGCCGCCGCCACTTCAAATAGGATACTTGTTGCAATAAAAATGATATTATAGACCACAGTATTTCGGGTAACCTCCCAGGCCTTTCCTGAGATAAAGAAGAACTTGAAATTGTTAAACCCTGCCCAGGGGCTTCCGAAAATACCGTCCACATAATTGTACTTTTTAAAGGCCACTACGAGTCCCGACAGGGGAGCGTAGCAAAAAACGGCAACATAGAGGAGTGCGGGCACGAGCATGATAAAGAGCACCTTGTTTTTGGACAATTCACTGAAAAAACCATTTCTTTTAGCGAGTTTTGCGTTTTGCGCCATCAGTCTTTCCTCTCCTTTTGAAATCCTGCTTCCATTATAGCGGTGACGGCTCAAACCACACTTGACAAAAATCACTTTTTTCTTTGTTATCTTCGGTTCCCGCCTTTTGGACAAGGAAAGTCTATTGCTTTTTTCCGGGAGTTTTTTATAATGAACTTGAATACGGGACAATGCGCGAGGGAGGGACCCTAAAATGCCCACAATCCTAATTGTCGATGACGAGAAGCATACCCGGGAGAGCATCCGCGACTTTATCCCCTGGACGGAATTGGGGATTAACCGGGTGGTAGTGGCAAAAAACGGTGTGGAAGCTCTGGAAGAGGCGGAAAAAGCACACCCTGAAATCATACTCTGTGATGTACGCATGCCGCGAATGGACGGAATTGAATTTGCGGGCCATGTCCGAAGCCTTCTGCCACGGAGCCGCATCCTCTTTTTAAGCGGCTTTGCCGATAAGTCATATTTAAAATCCGCCATTGAGCTTCGGGCGGACAGATATGTGGAAAAGCCCATTAACTACAAGGAATTAACACAGGCGGTAAGGGACGCGCTGCACCTTTATTTAAAGGAAAATGCCCGGGAACAGGAAATTCACCAATTAAGGGAACGTCTGGACAGCAATCTTCCCCATCTTTTTAATGATTGGGTGTACGGGCTTTTGTCCGAGGGCGGGCATGCCGCCTTTTATGACCGTTTGTTAACCGAAGCTTCGGATCATCTTCCCGGCTTTCCCCGGCGCGGACATTTCCTATGTGCCTCTGCCCGGCTTTACTGGCATAAGGGCCGCAAGGCCAGGAAGGAGCGCTTGACCCCTTTGAGGGCAAGACTCAGTGCCGAAGCCGAACTGGGGACGGTCAAGCTTTTGGCGGCAGCGTCTCCCGACGGCGACGAGCTGGTTTTAATACTGGCCGACAGCGAGGGTATGCTGCCTTCACTGCCCATGGGACTTTTCCGGCGTCTTTTAGAAAAAACAGAGCAGCTTTCCGACGGTGATTTCACCGCAGCCTTAGGCATAGGCCTTCCCGTTCAAAGCCCTTCAAGCCTGCGTTCCTCCTACCTGCGGGCGGCAGATCTGTCACAGAGGTCCTTTTACCAGGGTTTCGGTCAAATCTACAGCGAGGGAGCCCCCCTTGAGGAAGCTTTTATCCCCGATGAGACCTTCACCGACAGCTTTTTTACTCTTTTTCCGGAAAAAATGGATGAGCTGGAGCTTTTATTAAAGGATCTGGGAAAACGTCTTGCCAATGAAGGTACCTATTCTCCTGATGGGGTTAGGAATTACTTTGGCGGACTTCTTATGGAAACGGCCTTTGAGGCCAATCGCTCAGATTCGGGAGGCTCCGGGCTTTCCCAGAAGGTCCCCGTTTTTTTAAAGGATATTCAGCAGTCCATGACTCTTGAGGCTATGCTCACGCACTTTTTTAACGCGGTTAAGGCTCTTCGAGAGGAGCCGGAGCAGAGCGAGCGGTATAATGAAAAAATACGGGAAGCCATCGGTTTCATCCGGGAGCACTACATGGATCCGGAGCTCTCCCTTCAGGACATTGCCGACGGGCTTTATCTCAATCAGAACTATTTATGCACCCTGTTTAAAAAGCAAACAGGCAAAACCCTCAACGATTACATAACCGAAACCCGTCTGGAGGCTGCCCGCCACCTTCTGCGCAAATCCGGAGCCAGAATGTATGAAATAGCCGAAAAGACAGGCTTTGGCGATCCCAATTACTTTGCCACCCTCTTTAAAAAATACACGGGCCTCACTCCCACCCAGTACAAGCACACCGGCGGGAAAAACGGTGTTTGACGCAAAAGCATCGTATAAAATGAAAACGGCTGAAAGGACAGGACCACGCCTATGGTTTTACATAAGCGGCTTAAAGGACAACAGCCTGCGCTGCGGTTCCAGCATAAAATATTCCTATCCCACCTGACCATTATTACGGTGACCTTCGTACTTTTTTATTGCGTCAACTGGATTCTAACAAGCAGGGATGCGGAAGCAAAGGCTCTTTATACGGCCAATCAGGCCTTTGTCCAGACAAGGGATTACCTTGAATACATGCTGCTTGGCATTAACCAGAAAATGAATCAAATGGTATTTCAGGAAAGCATCCAGGAGGTTTTAAAAAGGGATCCGGACACCTATTCAAAGGATAAGCTCCTTCAGGTTTCCGACTCCATAAGGCTATCCAAGCTCTTTTATGCCTCCATTGCCTATCCCATCGAAAACATGGGGCTTTATCTTTCGGATAAAACGGACCTGGCCAAGGAAGGAGTTAATTTTTTCAGCTTTGACCAGGCTACGGAAACCTTCTGGTATCGGCGGGCAAAGGAGATTGACTATAACATCTGGTATCCCGCCGATTATTTTCCCCGCTCCGACGGAGTCCGCAATCTCTCCCTCGTCCGCAAGGTTGTAAATGATACGAACTACAATCAGGTATTGGGCATGATGCGCTTTGAAATACCTGAAAGCGTTTTCGGAAGCCTTTTAAATAAAATGAAGCCCACGGAGCATTCCCGATCGGTTATTTATAATGTCTACGGCGAAATCCTTTGTACGGGAGGCGAAAGCCCCTGGTCCACCCTTTCGGAAAAGGACGTCTTTTTAAATGCCCTTCCCGCACCTATACCGGGAGAGCCTTCATGGGGCGACTATACAAGCGGGAAGGAGAAATTTTATGTAGGGGTTCAGGCCATTAAGGATGTGGATTTCAGCATGGCGCTTATCATCCCCGTCAGTGAAATGATGGAGCCTTACACCCGCTTTCGTATCAGCATGGTTTATGTTATTTGCTTCATCATCCCCGTGTCCTTTGTCCTGTCCTACCTTTTTTCCTTTACCAATACCCGAAAAATAAGCCAGCTCATTGCCCATATGCGAAAGATCGTTCAGGGAGGCGGCTTTAATGTGGAGATTCTGCCTTCGGGCAAGGATGAAATCGGCGAGCTGGTCCGCAATTACAACACTATGCTCACCCGGCTTTCCATGCTGCTGGAAGAAAAATATGAAATGGGGCGACAGCTTAAGAACCTGGAGCTTAAATCCCTTCAGGCACAAATTAACCCCCACTTTCTGTACAATACCCTGGAGCTTATTAACTGTCTTTCCAAAAGCGCCAATAATCAGCCTGTATGCGATCTAGTTCAATCTCTTTCCATTTTTTACCGTTTAAGCTTAAGCCGGGGCGAGGATAAAGTCACTCTGGATAATGAGCTAAGTCATATTGAGAATTATGTCAAAATACAAAACATGCGCTTTGAAGACAGTATCCGGCTAATTATTGAGGTGCCTGCCCCATACCGTCAAATTATCCTCCCCAAGCTCACCCTCCAGCCCATTGTGGAAAACGCTATTCTCCATGGCATACATGAGCGGGAAAGCAGCTCGGGAACCCTCCGTATACATGCCCTCCAGGATAGAAGCTCCCTTTTGGTAA
>JAEXPO010000645.1 GCA_023446675.1 Bacillota bacterium
GGTCTCAATGGAACCGTACCGGGGGACGAAGCTGTTCAAGCCTATGTGTACGATCCCGAAAATCCTCTTTCCTCACGTATTCGTGATGAAAAAGGCAGAACCATCTTTGCCGATCCTTCCTATCAGCAGGAAAGAGAGGATGTGCTGGTATATACCGGAGATTGTCTGGATAAGGAAATGGAGGTCACCGGCCCTGTGGAATTTATGCTGTATGCTTCTACTGATGCCCAGGATACCGACTTTTTCTGTCGTTTGTGCGATGTTGACGAAACCGGTTACGCCTTCCCTCTTTTATCTGGCATTGTACGGGGTAAATTCAGAGAAGGAACCACGCCCTCGCTCCTTGAGCCGGGGAAAATATACCCCTTTCACATTGACCTCGGCAGTATAAGCATTGTCTTTAAGAAGGGGCACCGTATCCGTGTTGATATCTCCAGCAGCTTTTATCCGTGCCATAACCGCAGCCTGAACACCGCCGACAGAATCGGCCATGGTACATACAGTGTTAAGGCAAACCAGAAAATTTACCATGACACCGATCATCCGTCTCATCTGCTGCTGCCCGTTATCCCCAGGGATTAAGGTTGTGCCTTTTTGCAGTACCATTCCAAAAGTAAGGCCTTGAGCCGAAAGTGAAGGGTGTGTTCCAATGGGAATACACCCTTCACTTTCACTTTTCTCGGCCCAGCAAGATACTTTTAAGCTTTTGCCAGGCATCGCCGTATTTAAGAGAATGCAGCCTTGGGAAAGCCCTCATAAGCCTTACGTTTTGAACCCTGCTCACTTTAAACAGGGTTTTGATATGATCATTGTAAAATTCGCTTTCCTCAAATTTTTCCGCAAGGGAATCTTTAAGCGTGCCATAGCGTTTGACATACTGTCCCCAAAACGTATTGATTGCGGCCTGTATTTCCTTGAGCCTGTTATTGAGCAGCAGGAGGTGGCGTACGGTTACATATAAATCCAAAAGAAGAAGGGTGAAAAGAACAAGCGCAAGAACAAGCCTTGTACGGGTCGGCAATTGAGCAAGCATTCCCGAAACGAATGGGTGGACATATTTAAGCAGCAATACGGACAGCGTACCAAAAACAACTGCCCCTAAAAGGCTGACCCGTCCCTGAAGGTTAAAGCGGTAGTGTGAATAATCCCACCATTTTGCATGAAACAGCTTCTCCAGCAAAACGGCGGTGAAGTATTCCACCGTACAGGTTAGAAGCATTCCCGCAAGGAAAAGGATAAGGAGGTTATCCGTTTTCTGATACAAAAAAAAGATGGATACAAGGGCACCAAAACCATAAACCGGGCAGATCGGGCCATTGAGAAAACCCCGGTTCACAAATTTTAACTGTTCGATGGAGCATAGAAGCGATTCATATGCCCATCCGATAAAGCTGTAGGCTATAAGCCACAAAAACCATTCAATAACTGCCATATACTCCGTTACTCCTTGCCTGCCTTTTTGTGCCTGCTAAATTTAAAAATCTCCATAAGCGCGCAATATTTATCTATTCCCGCTACAATATACGACTCCTTGTATTTCGGCGGAACGATTGTTAAAGGCCACATATGCTTTAAAATATTGAGCCGAAGGATCATGGGTTATTCTCCTTAATTTAACAGGTTTTCCGCCAGGTTTAAGGAATCTGGAGTGAAGTCCTGATCCGAGCCAAGCAGAATTTGGATGGACGTGCCGAATAAGGCGCCGAACAATAATTTTGAAATGTTTTTGGGTGAATGCTCCGGAGCGTTTTTATCAGCGCTTGCATCAACCGGCAGATTTTTCTCGATAATGCTTGTCAAATCATAAAACAGACTGTCCAACCGTTCTCTGAAGGATGGAACCCACAGGGCCTGCGCTGTAAAATCGATGAAGAGCCTTAAAAGATTAGGTTTTTCACGGATCAACACCTTAAAGAATTTTATAAGGGAGGTTATTTTGTCCTTGGAATTGGCAGCAGCACCCAAGGTGGCCTCAATTTCACTCAGGTAATGTTCCATCATCATATTGATAACCTCGATGAAAAGCTTCTCTTTGCTTTTATAGTAATAGGTTAGCTGGCTTAAGGCTACACCCGCCTTATCGGCTATATTTCGCATGGTAACATTGGCGTAGCCCCGGGTGGAAAGACAGTCAAAGGCTGTCAGAAGGATTTTGCGGGAAGGATTAGCTTTTTCGGCTGCTTTCTCCATAATTGAACTCCTTATTATTAGTTCGTACGTACGTCTGAATTATAGCATAGGGTTAATGCTTTGGCAAGCAGGCTTCCATCAGGGGAATAGTGCTAAGCATTAGTGCAGCCATAGGGTTTGAGCATTATGGGGAGGAAATTACAGATGAAAAATACAAATGAAAAATTTGAAGAAAAAACAAAGTATTTTAAAGGGGAGAGATTAAAGATGCTGGTATAATTTGTATGAAACTTTGCGCATTTGAGCTATTTCACGGTTGTACTTTTGAGGATAAATCAGCTTCTCTGTTCGCTGTTGAATGCAGAGGATATTAAAGAAAGTCTTTATGTCCTGCTATATATATTTGAAAGGAGAGGTATGTCATGAGTAAAAGGCAGTACGTGAGTGTTTTCCTGACCCTGTGCTTTCTTTTTAACATCATTACAGCCGTGCTTCCGGTAAGGGCGGAAGAGACATCGGGAGACGTGGCAGCAGTGACGGCAGTTGAAGAGGAATACGCTTATTCCCAGAGCTTTGACAACGGCTTGCCCCAGGACTGGCTGTATTCGGATTCCCAGCTTTTCACCATCCAGGCATGGAGCGGGGCCACAGGAAACCGGCTGCAGGCTCTTTATTGGGCCGGATCTACCCAGGCGGTTTACGAAGAGCAAAGCTTTCAGGCGCCATTCACCTATAAGCTGGATGTGGCGTCCTACGGAGGCAATAATGGAAACAAAACCCAGATTCTTTTTGACTACGCGGATGTAAGCAATTACTACTTCCTTGAAGTCGGAGGCGGCAGCGCCGCTGTTACCAACCCTACCATCGAGTTAAAAAAAAGAGTATCCGGTACTGTTACAACTCTGGCCTCCACCAGCGGCTACGGTTTTGACGGCAAAGTCATTACCTTTGAAATCGTACATGAAGCCGGCGGGTTGATTTCCGTTTTTGTCACCAGGGAAGGCATCACCGAAACCCTTATTAACCGTGTGGCCGACAGCTCCTTTACCGGCGGCAAAATCGGTGTGGCCACCTCTTACAACCAATCCTTCTTTGACGAAATAACCGTTAAGCTGGAAGGGGATTTGGGGCCTACCCCGACACCGGACCCTACGCCGACTCCCACACCTTCGCTCACCCCGAGACCCGATCCCGAGATAACCCCGTCGCCCTATCCAACCCCGGATTATAAGCGGGATCCGGCTATATGGCCCTTTGACGCCAACAGCCCCTGGTATTATCCTCTGGGCTACGGTGCTCTTCTTGACGAAATAG
>JAEXPO010000646.1 GCA_023446675.1 Bacillota bacterium
CCTTAAAGCAGGATCAGGCGGACACAGTGGAAAGGGAATACGAGCTGTGCAAAAAAATCGGTATGGAGGTAAGCCTACACGATACCGTGCCCTTGCCCTTTAAGGTGGAAAAAGCGGTATGCCTCAATCACCAGGCACAGTTTCATCCCAAGAAATATCTGGATGCCCTTTGTGAGCAATGCTTGAATATGGGAGTAAAAATTTATGCCAATGCTCAGGTTATTGACTTTGAGCCCGGGCCTGTCTGTACCTTGAAGCTGCGTGAGGATATTCAGGTAAAGGCATCCACTGTGGTCATAGCATCCCATTTTCCCTGCTATGACGGCATGGACTTCTTTTTTGCACGGCTAAAGCCGGAGCGCTCTTATATTGTAGCAGGCCGCTACGAAGGTGAATTTCCCAAGGCTCACTTTATTAATATCGAGGATCCTACCCGTTCCATAAGGCTTATCAGGGAGGAAAATCTGCTGTTATTCAGCGGTGAAAGCCATAAGGTAGGCCATCAAAAGGAGGGGGAGGACTACTACAGGCGGCTGGAGGACTTTGGCCGGGAGCATTTTGGCATTAAGGAGTTCCCCTACCGCTGGTCGGCCCAGGACTATCATCCGGCGGACAGCCTGCCCTTTGCCGGGGTTCTAAGCGACAGCTTTCCCAACATCTTCGTCGCCACCGGCTATTCCAAATGGGGCATGACCTGCGGCACCTCAGCTGCCCTTACCGTAAGCGGACTGATTCTCTCTGAGGATTCGGAAGCCCGGGAGCTCTACTCTACGGAACGCATGGGGGATATTTTTTCCGTCGCTTTTCTTAAGGAAAATGCCGATGTTGCGGTTCAGCTTATCGGCGGAAAGCTTAAGATGGGCTCCGAAGGCATTCCGGAGGAGCGGGGCGTTGGCAGGATTATTATGGTTAACGGGAAAAGATGCGGCTATTACCGGGAAGAAAGGGGAGAGGCCTTTGTTGTGGATATTACCTGTACCCATATGGGCTGCGAGCTTACCTGGAATGAGCTGGAGCTCTCCTGGGACTGCCCCTGCCACGGCTCACGCTTCGATTACAAGGGAAACGTTCTTGAAGGGCCCGCCCAATACCCTCTGAGGTCCTACGAAAATGAAAAAAATAGAATTAATCCCCAAATCGTTTAATGCGGCCGGGAACAGGTTTGGATTGGTTGGGCAAAAATTCAGCCAATTGGAGGTTGAATGGAAATTATAAAAAGGCTATAGTCTAATTGGAGTCATCCAATAACCAACCCAAGCAAGAAAAAACCTTTTCCAAGGAGGCCGGTACCATGCAGCTTGTTGTGGACAGAGAGTCCCAGACACCCATATATCTTCAGCTAGTCAATCAGATTAAAAACAGCATCATAGGCGGCAGTCTGCTTCCGGGAACTGTTTTGCCCCCGGAACGCAAGCTGGCCGAAAGCCTGGGGGTTAACCGCAGCACCATCATTACGGTGTACAGAGAGCTTAAAGCCGATGGCCTGGCCGACGCCCATGTGGGAAAAGGAACAGTGGTTAAGCTTAGCGATGGAATGTACGGAGAGGACCCCCGGGAGCTTGCCCCCTCCTATCGTCAGCTTTTCAGCCAGACAGCAGAACGGGCGGCGGATCCCATGCTCCGTCAGCTTCTCGAAATGGCCAACCGCAAGGACCTTATTTCCTTTGCGGCGGGCATATCTCCCTTTGATACGGATCCGCTGGATGCGCTTAAGGGAATAGAAGCGGAGCTTGTATCGGACGGCCAGTATGCCCTTAAGCATACGCCTACCGAAGGGCTGCCTGAGCTTCGGGAAGCGGTGCGGTGCTTAATGGAGGACAGGGGTGTTTCTTCCCGTCTGGAGGAAACCATAATACTCTCCGGTTCTCAGCAGGGAATAAATCTTACGGCCCGTGCACTTATCGATCCGGGAGACATTGTGCTGGTGGAGGAGCCCTCCTTTTTTTGCGCCCTTCAGATTTTCCACGCGGTAGGAGCCCGAATAGTCGGCGTGCCTATGGACGAAGAGGGCCTGCGGACGGACGTTCTGGAAACCCTTCTTAAGCGCTGCCGGCCCAAGCTTTTGTATACCATGCCCACCTTTCAGAATCCTACTGGCATTTGCATGAGCACAAACAGAAAGAAACGGCTTCTGGAGCTGGCTAAAAAGCATGAGTTTCTCATCCTTGAGGATGATCCCTACGGGGATATTGCCTTTGACGGAGAAAGGCCGGGTACGCTTAAGGAAATGGATACCTGCGGCTATGTTATTTATTTGAGTACCTTTTCTAAAGTGCTCTTCCCTGGCATACGCATTGGATGGATGACGGCGCCGGAGCCTGTTACCCGGCAAATCGCCCTTTTAAAGCAGCTGGAGGATCTTCATGCCAACAGCCTTTCACAATGGCTGGTGCTTCGCTTTTTAAAAAGCGGCGCCTATAAGAGCCATGTCCAATGGCTCTGTCAGGAATACGGGCAAAAAAGGGATAGAATGCATCAGGCCTTAAAGGCTATAAAAAATACCTCCCTTCATTGGATTAAGCCCAAAGGCGGCTATTACATATGGCTTAAGCTGCCGGAGGGTATTCCGCATATGACGCTTCTGGTCCGCGCCGGCGAAAAGGGTGTGGCCTATGTTCCCGGTACGGCCTTTTATACCGGCGACCGGGGAGGAAGCTTCATACGTCTTAATTTCACCTATCCAAAAAGAGAAGAGATTACCGAGGGCATCCGAAGGCTGGATGCGGCCATTCATGAGCTGAAGGCCAAGGACCGGCCCGCAGGCGGCAAATACGCCCATTCTCTGGCTCCCATAATCTAAAGCGGGCTATGCACGCAGCCCGTTTGATATGAAGCGTCGGTGAAACAACTTGTTTCTCATTGGCGCTTCTCAGTTGTAAGGTATTAATTCATAAAGAATAGCTTTATTATGTAAGGAGGTCAAAACAATGACACTCAGCTTTGCCAAACGCATGAACGGCATGAAGGCATCGGAGATCAGAGAAATTTTAAAGGTAACTGAAAACCCCTCCATTATTTCCTTTGCCGGAGGGCTCCCGGCACCGGAGCTTTTTCCCGTTGAGGAGCTGGCCCGTGTAACGGATGCCTTGCTGGCAGGAGAGGGCGCAAGGGCGCTTCAATATTCTTCCACAGAGGGGTATATGCCCTTGCGCAGCCATATTGCCCGCAGAATGAACCGGCTTTTAAAAACCTCAGTAGACGAAAAACAGCTTCTTATTACCAGCGGATCCCAGCAAGCCCTGGACCTTATAGGGAAGATTTTCCTGGATGAGGGGGACGAGGTGCTTTTGGAAAGGCCGTCCTA
>JAEXPO010000654.1 GCA_023446675.1 Bacillota bacterium
ATTGTCCACTATGGCCACCGCTTTTCTGGCTGCGGTGGTGCCCATGCTCACATGATCCTCCTGATTGGCAGAGCTGGGAATGGAATCCACCGATGCAGGATGGGCAAGCACCTTGTTTTCGCTTACAAGGGATGCCGCACTGTACTGGCAGATCATATAGCCCGAATGAAGCCCCCCAAATTGGGTTAAAAAGGGCTGGAGACCGTTGCTCAGGGTTGGGTTAACAAGCCTTTCAAGACGCCTTTCGGAGATGGAGGCCAGCTCCGCGGCGGCGATTCCCAGAAAATCAAAGGCCAGCGCCATGGGCTCCCCGTGAAAATTGCCCCCTGAAATAACCGTTCCGTCCTCTTTAAAGACAATAGGATTGTCTGTGACCGAATTAAGCTCTATTTCAAGAACCCGGCGCACATGATCCAGAGCATCCCGGACTGCTCCGTGAACCTGGGGCATACAGCGAAGGGCATAGGCATCCTGAACCCTGTCGTTTTGACACTCCTCCAAATTCTCGCTGCCCTGGGTAAGAAGGCGGATGTTTTTTGCACTGAGGCATTGGCCCCTATGGGGGCGCACAGCATGCACCCTTTCGTCAAAGGCCGCTTTAAGACCGGTTAAGGCTTCCAGGGAGACCGCCCCGTTTATGTCGGCAAGCCTTGATGCCGAAAGAGCGTCATAAAAGGCCAGAACCCCGTGGGCTGTCATCATTTGCGTTCCGTTAATGAGAGCCAGCCCTTCCTTGGCGCAGAGAACCATGGGTTCCAGTCCGGCATTCGCCATGGCCTTTCCTCCCTCCATGCGCCTGCCTTCATATCTGGCTTCACCCAAGCCAATAAGAGGCAGAGCCATATGGGACAGAGGCGCCAAATCACCGCTGGCACCAAGGGAACCCTTTTCCGGTACAATGGGATGAACCCCCTTGTTAATCATGGCAACCAGGGTTTCCACCACCTTGGGGCGGATTCCCGAATATCCCACACAAAGGGCATTGGCACGAAGGAGCATCAGCGCGCGCACGGTTTCATCGCTTACGGGAGATCCCGTACCGCAGCAATGACTTAGAATTAGGTTTTTTTGAAGCTGGCGGATGGAAAGTGAATCAACCGTAATTTTACTGAATTCACCAAATCCCGTATTTATTCCGTAAACTGTTTTTTTCTCCCGGACAATTTCTTCTACCGCTTCCCGGGATTTCTGCATTCTTTCCAGAGCTTCCGGGTCTATGGCAACAGCGGCTCCAAAGCGAGCCACCCCAATTACTTTTTCAACGGTAAGATCCCCTCCGGTTAAGACCACTTCTTTAATTAACTCCGGCCGGACTATCATATTATCACCTCAAACAGTAATTACTGTTATTTTTTGATAGGAAAATGTGTAAAATATTTTGAAATGACATCATGCGTGCATAACATCCTTACATCCTTATAACATCCTGTTATTCCATATTACTTTTCCTTCTTTTACTACTTTTTCAATTATATTCATTCCAGTATGGTAAGCAAGAAAGCGGTAATCCGGATATTCAAGCAAAATAAGATCACCCTGCTTCCCCACCTCCAGGCTCCCCAGCCTGTCGGCCCGTCCCAAGGCAGCCGCACCGTTAAGGGTTAAGGCGGTAATAGCCTCCTCAATGGTCAGCTTCATGGCAATAACTGAAAGACCAATAACAAGAGATGTGGAATGTGAAAAGCAACTGCCGGGATTGTAGTCTGTCGCCAAGGCAACGGTACAGCCCGAATCAATCATTTCCCTGCCGGGAGCCATTTCATGATTCAGGCAAAAGGCTGTTAAAGGAAGCAGTGTAGCCACGGTTCGGCTTTGTGAGAGCTGTCTTATTCCTTCCTTGGAAACGGCAAGCAAATGGTCAGCGGATAGAGCGCCTAAACGGGCGGCAAGCTCCCCTCCCCCCAGAGAGTGAATTTCATCGGCATGGATTTTAAGCTTAAAACCCATATCACCGGCCCTTTTTAGCAGAGCCTCCGATTCGGCAGGAGTAAACACCCCTTCCTCACAAAAAACATCCGCAAATTCCGCCAGTCCCTTTTCCTTCACAACAGGAAGGACCTCCTCCAGCATATAGGCCACATAAGCCCGGGCGTTGTTCCGATATTGGGGAGGCACGGCATGGGCACCCAAATAGGTTGAAACCACTTCCAAAGGATGGCTTTCATTAAGGCTTTTCATGACCTCAAGCTGCTTTATTTCAGTCGTGAGATCCAGTCCATAGCCGCTTTTCCCCTCCACAGTGGTAACACCCTGAGCCGCCATGGAATCAAGGCGCTTCCTTCCCAATTCCAAAAGGCTCTCGAAGGAAGCCTCCCTGGTGCTTTTAACCGTGTTCTGAATGCCTCCCCCCTGTTCCAGTATGTCCAAATAGCTCATGCCCTGCAAACGGCTTATAAACTCTCCTGGACGGTAGCCGCCAAAAACCAGATGTGTGTGTGAATCCACAAAACCGGGCAGGACAGCTTTCCCCGAAGCGTCAATGACTTCATCCTCTTCACCTGGCCTGCCGAAGCTGGCAAGGAGTTCTTCTGTAGAGCAGACGGCTTTTATAATCCCATCTTCCATGTAAATTCCGCCATTCTCCAGAATGGCAAGGCGATTCATTTCCGTTCCCTTCAAAGCTCTGCGGCCTGTGGGCGTAACAATCTGGGAAGCGTTTAGCACATAGGT
>JAEXPO010000141.1 GCA_023446675.1 Bacillota bacterium
AATGAAAAATTCCCCGCCCTAAATGCCAAAATTGATGAAATCGCCTCCAAATACGGTGTTTCAAACAATACCATCGCCGTGGCCTGGCTCCTTCGCCATCCTGCAAACATGCAGCCCGTCACCGGCACCATGAACACAGAGCGCCTGAAGGATTGCGTGAAGGCCGCGGAAATACGGCTTACCCGGGAGGAATGGTACGAAATTTACCTGGCTGCCGGAAATATCCTGCCGTAACATAGACCATTCAGCTTATAATAACCTCCGGGCCTTTATAAATAATTTCAAAGGCCTGGAGGATTTTTTTATGTGTATAATGTAATTATAATCCAATCCAACTCCGGCATTACCCCGAAAGCCGGAAAGAAAGCGGAAGGAGTGTGTTAAAAGATGAACAAGCTTAAGCAATTCGTCCTTTTTGCTTTTTGCGGTTTATTAATAGGAATTTTAATCACCCTTGCATCAAATTCGTCGGGGCAATGGAAGGAGCTTTTTACCGGCTCTGCCAGCAACAAAGAGGAGCTATTCGCCAAAGCCGGAGAGATTGAAATACTAAAAAGCGAGGTTGCCCAACGCAAGGAAACAAACAGTTGGTACGGTTTAGAGCAGTCCGATAAAGAAATTGCGGAAGAAATGGTATTAAAGCGCCTTTTGGAAAAGGAGGCTGAAAAAGCCGGCATTTCATTTACCGACGAAGAGGTTCAGTTTTATATGGATGAAACACGCCGCAGACTGCCCGAGGATGAAAGAGGCTATGAGGAATTCAAGGTGTATATTGAAATAAAAGGCTGGTCTGAGGACCAATATTGGACAGAGGCCTTTCCAGTGTATAAACGCTCCTACATTATCGGCAAATATAAAAACGACTATCTTAAGGCAGAATTTATTAAACACAATAATATAACGGACAGCAATGATTTTGATACCCTTTTTAACGCCTATTACGAAGGCTATACTACGGGGCTTTTAAAAAGCGTTACAATCGAATACTTTGAATAAAAGTCAAAAGCGCGGGACATCGAGCCCCCTCCCTTTTAGTCCGATTTGCTTTAGGCAAAGGGCTGCCAGTGAAAAAACTGCCCGGCAGCCGTTTTTCGGTTGCCGGGCAGTTTTTCAATAATGGTTAAATTCCATTCAGGAGGCTATTAATAAACAGCCTTCCACTCGCCGATATTGTCCTTGTCGAATTTGAAGGGATCACCCAGCATAACCTCGGAGCCGCCGTCGGCTGCGTCGGTGATAACCTTTTCACCCAGCTTTCCGGCATTGAACTTCTCGCCGGTCTTGCCTGTGATGGTTCCCTTAACAAGCTGGTCTCCGCCGTAGGCTGCAAGATAGCCGATGTCACTGGGGTTCCAGAGGTACATCCAGGGGCACACGCCGTCTTCAATGAAGGGTGCCATTTCGGAGGGAAGACCCAGACCGGTTAAGAGAACCTCGGATTTTTTATCCTGAAGCACCTTGCCGCCTGCCAGCATACCAACCGTGGTGGGTGCGATAATAACTTTTATGGAAGGATCCGTTAAGAGCGCGGTGGTTTCACTGGTGGATTTAGTGGGATCATCATCGCCGTAAACAATTTTTACAAGCGGTGTCTTTGCGTATTTATCCTTGTTTTCCTCAAGCTCCTTTTTCATCCACTCAATCCACAGGTTCTGATTGGTAGCCTGGGCAGTGGCTGACAGAATGGCGATTCCGCCTTCGCCGTCAATCATTTCATAAGCGGCCTGAATAAGAACACGTCCGATTTTCTCGGGATCCGCCTGCTGGATGTGCATCTGGCGGCTGTCCTTATTAACTGCGGAGTCCAGGGAAATAACCTTTATGCCTGCGTCCATGGCCCTTTTAAGAGAAGGCTGGAGAGCATCGGCATCATTGGCTGCAATAGCAATGAGAGAGACCTTTTGTGCAATCAGGGTGTCGATGATTTCGATCTGTTTCTCAGGCGTTGCTTGATCGGGTCCCTTGTAAAGAGGTGTCACGCCCAGATCCTTGCAGGCGGTTTCAAAGCCCTCATACATCTTTTTCATGTAAGGGTTGTTGACATCCTTGGCAACAAGGGCATAGACCTTCTTGCCTCCGCTTGAGTTGTTTCCGGAATTGCCCTGGGTTGAACCGCAGCCGGCAAATACCGACGTTAAAAGTGTCATCGCAAGAAGAATAGCCAGAACCTTTTTCATAGCTTAAACATCACCTTTCTTTATTTTTGGCGGCTGTTTTTTAAAGAGCCGCAGACCGACGGATTGAGGAAGCATTTCCTTTAGACTGCTTTTAAGATTAGGCACGGCTACGGTAATCACCAAAAGCAGGCCCACGATAATCATGATGGTCTGGGAAGGGACATTTACAATGCCCAGGCCGTACCGTAAAAGTCCTATGATAAAGATGGAAAGTGTAACACCAATAACCTTGCCCTTGCCCCCCGCGGTGCTGACCCCGCCTAACACCACCATGGCGATAATGTCCAGCTCATAGCCCTGAGCGATACTGGGGCGGGCGCTGCCCATTTTGGACAGAAGGAAAACAGAGGCAACGGCTGAAAACAAGCCGGTGAGGGTAAAGCTCAGAATTTTAAGCTTATCGGTAACAATACCGGAAAACCGGGCTGCCACCGGATTGCTGCCTGTAGCGTAAAATCTTCTCCCCAACGGGGTTTTATGAATCAGAAAGCAAAAGGCCAGCGCTTCTATGGCTACAAAAATCAGGATGAAGGGCAGGGTCCCTATTTTGCCCCAGCCGAAGAACTGGAACCATTCAGGAAAATCTCCCACGGCTCTGTCCTCCAGAAGGATGCTGGCGATACCCCTGTAGAGGGTCATGGTGGCAATGGTAACTATAACGGAGGAAAGACCCTTGAATTTGACAATAAGAAGGCCGTTCACAAGTCCGCACAGGGCTCCCACCAAAAGTCCCAGCACAATGGCCGCTCCCATGGGCAAGCCCGCGTTGTGGAAAAGGCCGATGCTTACGCCGCTTAAGGCAATGATGGAGGAAACCGAAATATCGATATCGCCCAGAAGAATAACCAGCATCATGGGGAAAACCACAACCGCCTTATCCAGAAAAATACTGATAGCGCTCAGGATGTTGTTGTAATCGAGATAATAAGGCGAAAGAAAGCTGTTTACCCCGTTGATGGCTACAAGAAGGACTACCAAAAGCCATTCCCATTGAAGGAAAAAGCGTCTGGCCGCAAAGGGCCTCTCGGATTGGATTACCCGAAAAGGGGCTTCCTCGGCGGGCATGGTCTTCAATGACTTTTCATTGCTTTTTGTCATGCCAGTACCCTCCTTTCCAGAGCCTTTTTCGTTACATTATTTTGGATAAGGGCATTTACTATAATGGAAATCAGGATAATAAGCCCTTTTATCGCCTGCTGCCAGAAGGGGGAAATATTGATTAAAGGCAGAGCATTATTTAAAAGTCCCAGCAAGAGCGCTCCCAGGAGAACCCCCTGTACCTTGCCCGTACCGCCGGAGATACTTACTCCCCCCAGTACACAGGCCGCAATGACATTCATTTCATAGCCGGTAGCCGTTTCTCCCTGGGCTGCCGCGTACTTGCATACGTAAAGGACGCCTGCAAGTCCACCCAAAGCTCCCATGATAACATAAACCCTGAAAAGAACGTTTTTTACGGAGATACCGCTGACTCTTGCGGATTCCTCACTGTTTCCCACCGCGTAAATCTGCCTTCCCTTGCGGGTGTAGCCCAGGTAGTAAAAGGCTGCCACATAGATGAGAAGGGCAATGAGTACCATGTTGTTAATACCAAAAACATTTCCAGTTGCAATGCCCATAAAGCCGGGAGTCATGTCCTTTTGCAATATCCATCCCCCGTTGCTCACAAGGTAGGTCGAGCCTCTAAAGAGGTTCATCATACCCAGGGTTGCAATAATGGGGAAAATTTTAAGCCTGGAAACCAGAAAACCGTTGATTATCCCGCAGACTGCACCCGCTGCTACGGCGATTACCACCACCAAAATCGGGCTCATGCCGGGGTTGTATTTCAAAAACGTGGTGGCCGTCATTCCCGCCAGGGCCATTACAGCACCTGCGGAAAGGTCTATGCCCCCCGTAATGAGCACCATCATCATCCCCACCGAGAGTATGGCCAGAACGGCCGTTTCCTTAAGCATATCCCCTATATTTTCAGCTGTGAGAAAGCTTCCTCCCGTACGGAGATTAACAAAAACCGAAAGGAGAATTATGACGGCCAAAAGGGCGATTTCTCTTATATTGGCAACCCATGCGTTTCGTTTCATTTTTCCTCTCCTTTCTCTTAAGCGTGAGCTTCGCTCTTGCTAAGGCCCATGGCCGCCTCCAGGATTTTCTCCTGGGTGGCTTCCTCCCGCCCAAAGACCCGGGACAGAATGCCCTGGTGCATCACAGCAATGCGATCCGCCATGCCCAGCACCTCCGGCATTTCAGAAGAAATGAGCAATATGCCGTAACCGCTTGCGGCCAAATCCGATATGATTTTATAAATCTGGGCCTTGGCCCCTACATCCACACCCTTGGTTGGCTCATCAAGAATAATAAGCTTTAAGTCGGAATTAAGAAGCTTTGCCACAACCACCTTTTGCTGATTTCCCCCGGACAGTGAGGACGCTTTATCAAAAACGCTGACAGCTTTGACAGCCAGCTTTTCCGAAAGGGATTTCGCCCTGCTGCGCTCCGCCTTGGGATCCAACACAGTGTTTTTTGTAAATTTTTCCAATGTCGAAAGGGTTTCATTTTTGTAAATTTCCCAATCCAGGATAAGCCCCTGCTTCTGCCTGTCCTCGGGCAGATAGCCCATTCCTAAGGACATGGCGTCGCCGGGCCGTCTTATTTTAACCTTTTTGCCTTCAAAGTAAATTGTCCCCGAGGTAAGGGGCTCTATTCCGAAAAGGGATTGGCACACCTCGGTCCGCCCCGCTCCGACAAGACCCGTCAGAGCCAGAATCTCTCCCTTTCTCACGCTAAAGGAAATGTTATGGAAATACCCCGTTCTGCAAAGCTTTTCGGCTCTCAGAATTTCAGAACCCGGCTTTGTGGCCGTTTTGGGATAGATTTGACTGATTTCACGGCCTACCATGGCCGCAATAAGCTTATCCTGGGAAATGCCTGAAACCTCCCACGTACCGATATAGGCCGCATCCCGGAAAACCGTTACCCTGTCGGCCAGGCGGTACATATCCTCAAAGCGGTGGGAGATAAATATAATGGATACTCCTCCCGCCTTAAGCTTGTCGGTTATGTTGTAAAGCTCCTCGCATTCTCTGCCCGAAAGAGCTGCCGTAGGCTCATCCATAATGAGGATGTCGGCGTTGGTGGAAATGGCCTTGGCTATCTCCACAATCTGCTGCTCCGCCACGGTGAGATTTCCCATTATAGAACGGGGATCAATCGTACTTCCCAGATCCCTTAATAGCTTTTCCGCATCCCTGTGCATTCTGCCCCAATTAAGGGTACCAAGGGCTGAAACCGCCTCATGACCAATAAAAATATTTTCCGTCACCGTAAGGTGGGGATAAGCTGTTCCGTGCTGATAGATGGCTGAGATCTTATGCTTTTGCGCATCCTTGGGGTTTTTAAAAACCACCCGCTGGCCGTTTAGGAGCATTTCGCCCTCTTCAGCCTGATGGACACCTGTTATCACCTTTATGAAGGTGGATTTGCCCGCTCCGTTTTCACCCATAAGGGCATGTATTTCACCCCGGCGCAGAGAGAAATGAACGCCATTGAGGGCTTTCACACCGGGGAACTGCTTTGTTATACCGTTTAACTCCAGAATAGCCTCATCCATTGTCCTCAACTCCCGTCCTGTGGGATTGCTTAAGCCGTGTATTTAAGCGTTTAGCTTAACTGTCGGCTTTACGCCCGGCCCCGGAGTTTATCGGGGCTACGTGTCAAGGATAGCATTCATGAGGTATTGGAGTGAATGGAAAATAGTAAAACGAAGATGTCAAAAAGTGAAATTAAACAAAAACTCTGTTTTATTCCTTTCCAATTTGGGCAATATACTCAGACGGCCATAAGCCGGTTTCCTTTTTAAAGCTTTTTGAGAAATAGTAGGGATCCGGATATCCCACATGGGAGGCCAGCTCCTTTACAAGAATGCCGGGGTTTTCCCTTATAAGCTCTATGGCTTTCTTCATGCGCAGATAAGTAACATAATCACTGGGGGACATTCCCTTGTAATTACGAAAAAGCTTACTTAAATAGGAAGGTACCAGGCCAAATTTTTTAGATAGAAGGGTGGTGGTAATATCCTTGCTGTAGTTCTCGTTTAAATAGGCTTCCACACCGTCAAGCAGGGCGTTGCTCTGAGTGCTAGGCCCTGCTTCCTCCCCCGGAGGCGAGCTAAACAGCTCCGCCATATCCTCCGCTAGCTCCTGTGGTTTAACACAGTTGGATACAGCCCCTGCCAGATCCAGCTTCAGGTAGGCAAGCCTTCTGTCGGAAGGCTTTGCTCCGGGATTAAAAGGAGACAGGCCTTCCAGGAATTGAAGGGTCTCCATCTGAGTGACACTGTTTTCGCACAAAAGCTCAAAGACCTCTGTAAAGGCCTTATTAATGGCACTTGCCCTCCCCATAGCCAATGCGTTTTCCGCTTTATTTCTGGCGTTTGTGAGCACTGTCTCAGGAGGCGGCCCATCCTCCGACTTTCCCGTAAAGTATAGTCCGGGCCGGAAAAGAACGATCCTGGAGTACAGAAGGGCTCGGAGCTTGTTAAAGACACTGCCTGTAGCGGAAAGAGGACACAGCTTTTCATTTACAGCCAGCGAAACAGGTAAAAGGTTCTCCTGGCACAGGAGACGGTACAGCCTTTCAGCAAGGGTATTCAGCGATTCCTCATCAGAAAGGGTAAGCACAAGAATTTTTTCAGCCAGGCTTCTGCCGTTGAAGCACATAAAGCTGCTAGCCTCTCCTAAAAGGCCCTTGACTTTATCCTCCAGATTAAATTGGCTCCAAAAGCTTCCCGCGGGAAGAAGGGAATCGTCAGGCACCAGGGGAAAGGGGCCTGCACAGAGAAGAAAAACACCATACTTTTCATCTTCCCCGGCGTCGGAACCTTCATAAGGTATGGCATCCGATAAAACGGGGCCGCCATGAAGAGAGGATTCCACTCTTTTTCTTAAGTTTGCGCTGCTCCGGGCGGCCGCCTCCACCTCCAGCTTTTTCAAAAGCTCTTCCATAGCCTCCCGGGACACCGGCTTTAAAAGATAATCAAAGACATGGTACTGAAGGGCTTTTCTGGCATATTCAAAATCCTGGTAGCCGCTTATCACCACCACTGTGGTTTCAGGCCACCGGCTTCTCACCTCCCCGGCCAGAGTCAGCCCATCCATGACGGGCATGCGCACGTCGGTGAATAGAATGTCCACCGGGGCGTCCGCCAGCTTATCCAGGGCACTTCTCCCATTAATTGCAGTGTCTTCCACCCGAAAAAGACCCCCATAATCCTCCACCATTCGTGTAAGCATTCTTAAAATAGGAGGCTCATCCTCCACGATCATCACACGCAGCATTACAGGCTACCTCCAATGGTTATCCGGGTTCCTCTGGGCTTATTGTCCTCAATACGGCAAAAGACATCCTTTCCGGTATGAAGCATCAGCCGGAGAATGGCGCTTCGAAGGCCCAGTCCACCGATTTCAAGTCTTTTAAAGGCTTCCTCGGGATTGATTTTATAATCCGACAGCGCCTCCATAATCTGATCCTTTATTTCCGGTGAAAAGCCGCCCCCATTATCTGAAACTGAAAGAAACCACTCTTCGTTGGTTTTACCCGCTTCTACCTGAATTTCATAGGGTGGCTCCACCATAATAAAGCCGTGCTTAAAGCAGTTTTCCGCCAGAGGCTCTAAAATGAGCTTGGGCATGAGCATGGCCAGAAGCGTTTCATCGTAGCTTACATTATAGGTAAACAGACCCTCGTAGCGTTCCTGCATCAGCTCAAGATAGCGCTTCAAATGATCCAGCTCGTCCTTTAAGCTTACGGCATTTTTATAGGACGCGGCATAGCGCATCATGGCAGACATGTTTTCGCACATACGCACAATCCGCTCCTGGCCGCTTTCCATGGCTGCCGCGCTTATGACGGTGAGGGTGTTGAACAGAAAATGGGGATTTATTTGGGATTGCAGGGCAAACAGGGCGGCTTTCTTTTCCTGCTCCACCGTATAATTAAGCTTTTTGAGCATGGAATCAAAGGCCAGATCCAGCTGACGGATTTCATCCAGCTTATCCCCTCCCTCATAGGTTTCGGGAAGGGTTCCCAGCGTAATGCCGCTTACCGTATTTTTAAGCCGTACCAGAGGCTCGCTCAAACGTTTTGCAATGAGGTTGATAACAAAGAACATAATGGCTGTAAGTGCCAGGCAGCCTGCAAAAAACAGGGCCATAAGCTGCCGGTAAGGCGCCAGCATATTGGATTTGGGCTGTGTGAGGGTTACTGTCCAGCCGTATTTCTCGGATTTTCGGGAAACGGAGTTAAGGTTTCCGGCCTTGGCCTCCGGTTGGGTTTTAGCAGGCAAAATAACCCGTTCCTGGCTGTCGGTGATGGAAATATCAATGCCCTTGATCTCTTCAAAGCGAAGCATTTCCACCAGCTTATCCACATCCTGCATAATTTCGGCTACACCATAAACCTCACGGGAGTAGATATTCATAACAGGCATGGTCATGGTCACATAGGAAGAGGTATAGTAATCCGAGTATTTGTCCTTTTCCGGTACCGAAAGCCGGGGCTTTCCATCCGCTAAAAGCTTCATCTCTCCGCCGATATCCCTGCTTTTTAACACTCTATCGGTATAGGCCTCGTCTATCTGGGTACCGGAGCTTACAAAATCCCCATAAGGATTAAAAACCATGATACGCCAGATGGGTGTACGAATGCCATTAATGTTCTTAAGAAGACTTCGTGCTTCAATATCCAAAAGGACATTTTTCCTGAAATAGTTCACACTTCGGTTATGGTCGGTTATACTTCCCAGAAGACTTATAAGGGAGGAGCTGGTCATTACCCGGAAAGCCACATCCTCCATTTCATCCAGAAAAAGCTCCGTCTGCTTCAGGGACTGGCTGGCCAGCTCTGTCTGATTTAAATTGGCCATACGAATGCTGGTGCTTTGTATATACTGATAAAAGGCAGCCATAAACAGCAGCATAAAAGCTGCAAAAATGGCACAGTAGGCCATGACCAGACGTTTTATAAAAAGGCCCCTCTTTATGGCTCCCACCTTGCTTGCTCCTTTTGGGCTTCACCTTGCCGTCTTTTCTTAAACCTTCTCCCGGTTTACACTCTTATATTAAACAAAAGTCTAAGCTTGTATCAACTTTATTTATAAGTTTCTTTGCTTAAATCAGGGAATGGCTTGTGAGCAAAAAAAACCGGACAGAGGCAGGCGAATGTCGCTTGCTGTTCTCCGTCCGGCTTATGCTTTAATTTCCCTTTTATGGATTAAATATCCACGACGCAATATCCTCAATAACATAGGAAGGAATATTGGCAGGCAGATAGTATTCCTGCGGCGTACTCATTGCCCCCTCACCCTCGGTATACATGTGATTGAGCTTGGGATAGAGCTTGAAGGCTACATTATCACGGCCCTCCAGTGCATCAAGCCAGCCTTGATAATCCTCCCCGGCCGTAACCTGATAATCCCTTTCACCCTGAAGGATTAGGAGGGGCGAGGTAAGCTTTTTTGCCGTAGAGGCAGGATTGACACTGTGCATATCCTGCCACCAGTAGGGTGTACCCAGCATAAAGCCTTCCGGAGGGTTTGCAGGATCAAAGCCCGCGGCCTTTACAAGCTCCAGCTGTCCCCTGTAAAAGTCTACCTGCGCCTTGGTCGCCATTCCCAGGCTGTAAAGATACTCGTACTGGGCAAGCATGACATCGGCAATGCTCCGGGTTATACCGCTTAGGACTATACCTCCCTTAAAAAGGCTTTCCTTGGTGGTTTCAAGAATCCGGGGAACCAGGGTTGCTCCCTGGCTGTGGCCGGCGACATAAATCTGGGACGAATCAATTTCTTTTAAGGTTTTTAAAAGCTCTCCGGCCAGAATGGCATCCTCAGTGGTTTCCTCCCAGGTAGTAATATCGGTAAGGGCTGCAATCTTCAAATTATGTTCATAGCTTCTCTTTTCATAGGCCAGGACGGCAATTCCCTTGGAGGCAAGTCCAACGGACAGATCCCGGAAGGGTTTTAAGGGACCAAGGGTTTCGTCCCTGTCATTGGGTCCGGAGCCGTGAACCAGCACAACGGCCGGAAAAGGTCCTTCTCCCGCGGGAAGCGTAAGGGTTCCGGGCAGGCTCCATTCGCCCTGGCCGATAACCACTTCCTTTTGTATGTATTTATCCGGATTATCGTATTCCGGAGCCTGATAGGGCACGGAATAGGTTTGCTTCATAATAAGATCGTCCACCTGAGCCACATCGTTAAAACGTAAAATGAAATCCAGGTCTCCCATAAGCGGAGACGAATAATGGGTTGTAACATTTTGATGCACCAGGTTGCCGCCGACGGTTTTGCCGCTTTCCGAAAGTGCTCCGAAGGAATTAAAGCTGGCCGAAAGCTGTGCTATCATTTGGGGTGTGGTCCGGTTTTTCAGGTACGCGCTTTGAAGAAAAAGACAGTCGTCAATACGGCCTGCCGCAAGGGCCTGGGTAAAGCTGTCGGAGAGAATGGAAATGCAGCTGTCGTAGGAGAGATTAACAGAAAAGGCTTCGTTAATAAGGGACAGAGGCACTGTAATGCGCCCGTGGGCACTGTTGATTTCCGAGGACAATGTCCTGGCTCTGCCGTTGACGACGGCCTCCTTCGTTCCCGGCTTAACTTCAAGGGACAGGTTTTTCAGAATGGCTTTGGCTGTTTTTGTGTCATTATTCCAGGACACCACTGCCCCCTGGGCTTCCATGATAAAACGAAAGGGAACCTGTTCCTCCATGTAGGAAGCTGCGGCAGAGACAGCAATGGGCTCTGATGCGGCGTAAGCAGGCAGGCTGCCGGACAAAAGGATAAAGGCGGCGACCACTCCTGCCAGAATGCGAACCGTTCTTTTCAGTGGTTTTTTCATAGTAACCTCCTTGGTATAAAAATCATCGGGAGGGCTTTATTGCCCCGGCCCGTTAGCGTTACGTTCCAGGTCCAGGCTGTCATAGAGAGCTTCAACAAGACGTAAAAGCTCTTCCTTTGCCATACCTCTTGAAAAGGCTTCTGCAACGAGGGGCTTTACAGCTTCTTTCAGAGTATTCTCATAGGTTTCATTGAGGCCCGGGCCCCTGTCAGGATGCACCACAACGCCTCTCTGGCGGTGAATAAGAATAAATCCGTCCTGTTTAAGAAGGGCATAGGCTTTATTCACCGTATGGAAATGAATACCCAGCTCGGATGCCAAATGTCTGACCGAGGGCAGTGGCTGTCCCGGTTTGAGCCTTCCCGCACCGATTCCTTCAATAATTTGTGTTCTTATTTGCTGGTATAAGGGAACGTCCAGCTGCAAATCAAGCTTTATTAGCACGCGCGCCCTCCTTGTCCCGGTTTGCAGGCCGAGGCCAGAGCCCATCTGTTATACATAGAATATAACAGATAAAACTTTATGTCAATCATTCCCTTCTCTCCCTTTCCTGTATACCCTTGGTGAAACTCCGTAATTCCTCTTAAAGGCGTCGGAGAAATGCTCCACAGTTGAATAGCCCAGTTCTTCGGAAATGCCTGTAATGCTGCGGGTACTGTCCTCAATAAGTATAAGCGCCGCCGACATTCTTGCCTCCGTTCGCTTTTGCAGAAAGGTTTTTCCGTAATGCCTGTCAAGGAGGCGTTCGGTCTGTCTTGTACTCAATCCCAGCCGCTGGGCCAGTATTTCCAGAGTTAAATAAGGGTATTCATATAAAAAGCATTCCTCAATAATAAGGTAATTCCGATCCACAATATTGGATGCCGGAAAATGTACCCTGGACGGCCTGTTCTGTTCATAATTTCGGACAAGCAGCACCACAAGCTGCTTAAGAAGGGCTTCCACCTGGATGGTATAGCCCGCCTGCTGTGACCTGAGCTCATGGAAGAGATGACCCATGAGGTCCTGAATATTTTGAGTATCCTGCCCGAACCAGAGGGGTGTTTTTTCAAAGAGATCCAGAAGAGGTGAAGGCTTTGAACCGGTTCCGCCATCCTTTTTAGTGTCAATTTTAAGGTAAACACAGTATTCCACCATGGGATCGGCCTTATCCGGCACCTGGGAATGCTCCACATGGGGCCCCGTTACATACAGGGTATTGGGTACAACACCATAGGAAATGTGATTTAAGGTTATTTTTCCAAAGCCAGAGGGAACATAGTGAATTTCGTAGCTCCTGCCGCTGTGGCTGTGGCTGGGGATGGCAAAACGGAAGCGATCACAGGTAAGCTTAAGGGCATAAAGGGTTGCCCCCTCCAAACTGAAGCAGATGTTGAGGTTATTATAAAAT
>JAEXPO010000160.1 GCA_023446675.1 Bacillota bacterium
ATATTAAGCTGAATCAGGTTTAATATCCCCAGTATAAAAAGGATATCTGAAATCAGGGCCGAGCTTAAAAAGAAAAAATAGACTGAGGCAAAATATAAAAGGTCAAAGCGCACATAACGAAAATCCCTGGAAAAGAGCAGCTTCATGTTTTTAACAAGGACATACACATTCCCCTTAACCCATCGGCTGCGCTGGCGCATCCACACATCCACTCGCTGAGGCTCCTGCTCCCAGGTAACGGAAAGGGGCATGTACCGTATACGATAGCCCTTTCGGTACAGCCTGAAGCTGAGCTCCGTATCCTCGGCAATGGCCTTTGTATCCCAGCCTCCCATTTCCAGAAGCGCCTTTTTCCTTATAACAAAATTGGTACCCGGAATGGTGCACAGATTAAAGAGCTGCCATCTTCCCGCCTGAACCATCCATTGAAACCCCAGGGTTTCAATATTAATAAAACGGGTCAGGAGATTAACGTCCCTGTTGCGGGTTCGGAATTTGCCGATGACAGCCCCCAGGCTGGAATCCCTCATAAGCGTATGCACCAGTATTTTAAGCGCTTTTTCCTCGGGCGTGTTGTCGGCGTCATAAATGGCGATTATATCTCCGGTGCTTTGGGCCAGACCCAGGTTTAGAGCGTTGGATTTTCCCTTTCCGCCGGTCACGGCGTCGGTATGAATGAGCGTCATGGAACGCAAGGGATTTTCATTTTTTATGCTTTCCAGAATAGCCCCTGTAGCGTCGGAGGAATTATCGTTTATAACTATAATTTCCAGATTGTTATGGGGATAATCCAGCTTAAGCAAAGCCTCAACCGTACGGGCAATCACACGCTCCTCATTATGTGCGGGAACCATAATACTTACCCTTGGGTACTCTTCAAGAGGCCCTTCCTCTTTGAGCTTAAGGGTTTTTAGATAATAGGCATACCCTCCCAGGGTAAGGACGATATTCACCAAAAGCATCATCCAAATGGTTACCATACAATATAAAAACAAATAATCCGCAAGATAAAGCTTCATATCCTTACCTCAAGTACTTTCGCCTGTCCAGTCTTTTTCCCTGTATAAAGGCTCCTGTAAACAGAATCAGGAAAAGGCCCGCCATAATCAATACCACAACAATAATGCGGCGTATCCCTTCATTGACGACGCTGACAGCCTCCGGCACGGGAGTTGGGGCCGGGCTTTCCGTTGGTGCCGGCGTCAGGCTTGTCCTGTCCCCAAGCTTCATTCCGTTTAAATAAAAGCCGTCGGGCTGAGCTGAAAGCTGATTTCCGGAAAAAGAAGCCGCAGGAGCCGTTTCTCTCAAATCCAGAAGCACTGTTCCGTTTTTGTCCAAATTCCTTAGAGCTTCTTCAAGCTCCGTCAGACCCTTTAAAACGTCCACCCCGAAGACACTTCCCCCTTGGGATCCCTTTAATTGACTTGAAGCCGGTATAAACCTGCCTTTCCACCCAGGCAGGGAATAGGTTTCGCCAAGCATGCCCTGCCACGCGCCCACCTCCAGGTACAGCCCGAAATGGTCCAGCATTGGGGCCATATCCCCGTCAAAGAAAAGATCGGTCGGCCCCCCAAAGCCCACAGGATAAATCCCGTACTCCTTGTATGCCAAAAAAGCCGTTTCCATGAGCTTTTCCGGAACCATCCCGCTTTCACTGCTCAAGGGTGCCTCTCCCTTGAGGCTTTGATCCCATATATCGGAGGCCCGCCATCTGCCCAAATTGCCCAGCACAAGCGTCCCCCCCGCTTCCTGGAGGGCCTTGAGGACATTGGTGTAAACCTCCATGGAGGCATAGTCCGTATTTTGAAAAACGGGCCTTATCTCCGCTGCAAAGGGACTGTTTCTCTTTTTCAAAAGCTCCGATGCCTTTAAAAGAGCCTCCAGATCGCAAAGGGGGCTCACATTGTAGAGGGTTAAATAAACACCTTCGGGCTCACGGCTTTGGGAAAGGCTCATTCTAAGATACTCCGCCGCCTGGGTTGAGGCATCAAAAGGAATAAAGGACGAGGGTATGGGAGCCTGTGCATTTTCAGGGCCAACCCATATAACAGCAGGGGAATGCCGGGAGAGGCGCTTGATAAAGGACTCCTCCAGGGTAAGCCGCCTTCCTCCCGCCAGGATTACAAAGCTTCCCTCTTCTATTTCAACAGCTTCCCAGTTACGGATATAGGCTGTTTTCACCTCTTGAAAAACAGCCCTTAGCTGCTTGTATAGGCTTAAAACCTCTTCCCGGCTGCCGTCGAAGCTCTCTCCTCCGTCAAAAAAAAGAAGGGCCTTTGGGTTTTCATCGACCAGAGTCTCACCTTCAATGGTATACACGCTAAAGGCAGGAATCCCAAACCACAGGAAAAGGCTCACGAATAAGGCAAGAAACAGGCACCGTTTGCTAAAGGTCATATTCCATATCCTTTTCAGCCAGATCCTTTAAGCTCAGTGCGTCCTTTATCTCCTCGGTACACATAGCCGATCCCATCTTAAGCTCAATACGCACAGGCAGGGTCTTTCCCCCCTTTTCCACATTAAACTCCTTAATGGTTTCCCTTATGCGCTTGCGTATAACTTCCATCCCATCCTGGTCTGTAAACAGAAGAAGTCCAAAGGTGCGCCCGTCCTCCAGCCGGTAGCAGGAATCCTCCACACGGGTGCTTAAAACAAGCTGGCGGGCGATGTTCTTAAGCAGAGCCTTCATGCCGTTTTCACCGGCAATGCTTTTGAGATCGTCATAATAAACAAGCCGAACGAGCATAAGGCTTAAGGGAAGCTTGTGGCGTTTGGAAAGCCCGATATATTGCGTCGCTTCCGTATAAAAAGCCTGTGTGTTTTCAAGCCCCGTGGTTTCATCCACGGTTGCAAGCTCGCCAAGCATGCTCTGCAGGCGGCGGTTATCTGTTTGCAGGCTGTGGCAGCCGTTCCCGATAACCCCCATAACAAAGGCAAAGCCGGGTAAAAAAACAAGCCACATAAAGGAATGGGCTTCAACCGGCATGCCTTGCATGACATTTTTGTAAAGGACGGCGCTGCCATAGAAGAAAAGTATGACAATACCCGCACCAAGTGCGGGTATTGTTCCGGCAAAATAAGATAGCAGCATCAGCGCAAAAAGCACGCTGAGCATGACAAGGTTCTCCAGATAGTATTGGTCCGGCAGCATTCTGAACAAATTCACCAGAACATAGGTTATTGCGATGAGGATGATGACCCAGAGATCGAGCTTTTTGGTTTCCAGATAAAAGCACCCAGCCTTTCAGCAATACCGGACCTGTTGAGCAGGCTTTGGAGGGCCGAAAGTACAAGGGTTGCAAACATCACGTCAAAGCACAGGTTGAACAGGAACAGATGCTTGCCAAGATCGGCATCCCCGGCGCCCACAAAGGCCACGCCAAATTGGATAACGCCGATGATACCTACCAGTGCAAGGAATTCCAGCGTTATTCTTTGCCTAGTATTGCCGTTTTTCATAGCCTTCATGTATCTTTTTGCAATCACACCGTAAAAAAGCAAGTAGAAGGCAAGAACAAATTTGAAGCTTCCGGGGAAAAGGCGTGTCTTAACGCTGCTCCACAGGGTAAAGTAATTGGTTTTAGCCCCGTAGCTATTACCCGCTTCCTTTTCGTAATTGCCCATAACCTCGGGCCGGATGGCGAAACCATTTCTTGCGGCCATATCCAGCTTTTCCATAAGCCTGCCGGGATGGGTGACATAGTATTTAATGATGCCTGTAAAGCCGTATTTACTGTAAAATTCTTCCTGCATCAAGTCCGATTCGGCATCCTCCAGCCCGTAGGAATCGTAATAGGTGGAACCGGAAACAAGGGCAAATTCCGAATCAATCCCCAGCTTCGCAAGATCTCCCTCCGGGTCGTCGGAATTCTCCAGGATGCCCCGGGTAAGCGCATGATACTGATTAATATGGACGATATCATCCTTAATTAAAAAGTAGAACAGACCGGAAGAGATGGCCACGACTCCCGCCATGCTTACTGCGGCAATTCTCCAGGCCTTATCCTTGCGAATAAAGGCCAGGCGAACAATAAAGGCGGCGAGAAGTATACCTACAGGACTGTTTTGCTGTTTGGCGCCTACAAAAACAATCACGCTTGCCCCAAACAGAAGGAGGTCGGGCAGCCCCGGCTTGTCCTTTCTTATAACCCGCAGAAGGCAGGCAAAGGTTAGAAGCATCCCCAGGAAAGACAGAGGATCTCCGTAAAAGGAATTAAAATAAGCCAGATACCCTACATCTCCCAGTATAAAGAATAAAAGGGCTGCCGTTATAAAAGTCATCGTCAGGTTCATATCCCTTGTCAGCTCTTTTAAAAGCGTGTAAAACACAAAAAGAAAGCCTGCGGCGTATAGCCCCGCCAGAAAGCTGATGTTAAACACATTATCACCGGTAACGGCCGTATCAAGAATAAGCGCCGCCCGGATGACCAGGGAGAGAGAGGATACAAAGCCCGTCCCGCCGTCGGTTTCATACTCACGTATACCGTAGAAACGGTTAAAATACCCGAAATGCCTGTCGGCATAATTGTCCGTGGTATAATAAATACCCACGTTTTGTATTTCTCTGTAAAAATCCCCGTTATCGGCCATGCCGATACGCGGACCTATAAAAAGCGTAACGATAAGGTGAAGCGCCATGATAAGCGCGCCTATGGCAACAACACGATTTTTGGCGTTCTCAAAGAAACGTCCTTTCATGACTTTATCCCCCTTTTACACTGCAATCTCCCGGATTGTTTAAGAATTTTCCGTTTTTTCTCTCTATTTGACACAAATAGCTGCTCACACGCATCCCGATAAATAAATTGTTTTCAGAAGCATCTTATGAGCAGCTCAAATCACTAAGTTAATATTATTATAAACCATCTAATTTCTAATTTCTATGTCAGTATATGCTAACACTTTTCCCAGCAACAGGCTGCCCTGTGGATGGACTTCCTGGGGTGACCCCTCTCAAGAGCTGCACATTATATCCATCCATTCCCGGAGTTATTTCCCGCGAATGTGGGGCTTAGCTTTCGTTACACTTGAAAGCTTTTCGATATTCCTTTGGAGTCATGTGGGAATACCTCTTAAAGACCTTGGTAAAATAGTTGGCATCAGCTATTCCAACTTTGGCCGCTATCTCGGAAATTGAAAGGGATTCTCTTTTTAACAGACTTTCAGCTTCATAAAGACGTTTTTGTCTAATGTAATCAGAGACGCCCATGTTAAAGTCATCTATAGCTAATTTATATAAAGTGCTTTTTGAAACATTAAGATAGCGGCATAAGGCCTCAATGGATAAATCACCGGATAAATTTTTTTCAATGTAATGGGTGAGATGCTGCCCCAGGCTGTAGGAATGAACGCGTATAATCTGTTTCAACCAGAGGTAACAGGCGCACATTTCCAGCATATCCGTAGCCGAGGACAGGATATCACGGCTTACAACGTGCATTGCGCCGATTTCCTGCCGCAGTAATTCGAAGTTTATATTGTACTGCTCCGCCATAGCCGCCAATCTTACTGTTAAAGCGGGTTTGTCCGGGTTTTCCAGAACCTGCCCCAGCATCATATAACCAATGATGATTCCGTTCTCCAGAATCGGGGAAATAGCCTCGGTCAATCCGGCGTGACAGGTATAGATATATTTTTCCTTTGTTTTGTCACATACGTCAAAGCCTTTTCCATCGCACTCAAAGCATCGCAACGACAGGGTGGGGCTGTTCCGTATCTCTGAACAGAAGCGGCACATATGCTCCGGATACGAATATAAAATTTGTCTTTTTTCATCATAAAGCACAATCTTCATTTTAGTAATATTGTAAAAGTCCCGCGTTACTTTTTTCAAAGATGTCATATTAATGTTTAACAGCTTAATCAACTCCACCAATAACCCAAATTACTATTTTATCAACCCGGCATCACTGTTATTATAGACGTCGGCAATGATATAATCAAGCCGAAACAAGAAACCGAGGTAACTGAAATGTGGTATGAAAAAAGCTATCGGCGGCATTTATGCGATATGCATATCGAAGACTGGGACGATGCCTTTCTGTCAGAATTTTCTCCCCAGGCTTATTATGAAAATCTGGTGAGAGCAAAAATCCAAAACGCTATGATTTATTTCCAGTCCCATGTGGGCTATTGCTACTTTCCTACGAAAACCGGGTATATGCACAAAGCCTTTAACGGCAAAGAAGATAGTATTAAACACCTTGTTCACCTGTGCAGAAGAGGTGGAATAAGCGTAACAGGCTACTACAGCCTATTCTATAATAATTGGGCTCACGATGCGCATCCTCAATGGAGAATGGTGATGAGCGACGGCAAATCCAGACGTGACAGAGAGAAGGACGACGGTACGACTGCCCGGCGTTACGGATTTTGCTGCCCCAATAACCGGGATTACCGGCAGTTCGTATTCAGCCAGATGAAGGAAATGAACGACTACTTTGATTTTGAGGGAATGTTCTTTGATATGCTGTTCTGGCCCCATATGTGCTACTGTGAAAGCTGCAGGGAGCGCTGGGCGAGAGAGGTTGGCGGGGATATTCCCCAGGTGGAGGATTGGAATAATCAAAGCTGGCTCCTCCATGTACGAAAACGAAGTGAATGGATGGGCGAGTTTGCACAGGCGGTAACCGATGAAATGAAGAGGCTCAGGCCTTCTGTTTCTGTTGAGCACAACTTTGCCTCTGCCGTATTGCCCCACTGGGGAACATGCTGCAATGAGCCTGTCAACAATGCCTGTGACTATGCGGGCGGAGATCTGTACGGCGGTATTCTTGAACAATCCTTTACCTGCAAGTTCTACCAAAGCATTACCCGGAATCAGCCCTTTGAGTATATGTTCTCCCGGTGTGAGCCAAATTTAAAAAGCCATACCGTTACCAAGTCCCATGACATGATGTCGGCATCGGTCTTTTTAACCTGCGCCCACCATGGCGCTACACTGGTAATCGATGCAATAGATCCTGTGGGAACCCTGGATGAAAGAGTATATGAAAGAATTGGGGATATCTTTGAAGAAGAAAAAAAGTATGAGCCCTTTCTAACCGGCGAAATGATAACGGATGCGGGTGTTTATTACAGTCTTAAAAGCAAATACACTCTAAACGGAAACACGTTTGCCAACCACTCTTGTGCTGTGAACACCGTGAAAACAATGATTGAAAATCATGTAAGCGTGGGGGTTACCGGGGGATGGCAGGATCTTTCCAGGTATAAAGTCCTTTTTGCTTCATGCCTGACAAGGGAAGACGACTATGATAATGACAGGATTGCCGAGTATGTAAAAAATGGGGGCCGGCTTTATTTCAGCGGAGGCGGGAACCCCAGGCTGGTTGAGCTGATGCTTGGCGCAAGAATAAGCCGTTTTACCGATGAAAATGTCGTCTATATCGCACCAAAGTATAATGCTGAAGATGGTTTTGCCCCCTTTAACCTCAAGTATCCCCTTCCTTTTAACGGGAGAGTTCCTGTGCTTGAAGGAGCGGAGGACTGTGAGATAATGGCCTCCATCGTTCTTCCCTATACTCAGCCGGATAAAAAGCAATTTTCTTCCATTCATTCCAATCCGCCGGGTATTGCTACCGCTATTCCGGCCGTAATATTTAAAAGCTACGGCAAGGGCCAGGTCATCTGGTCCGCAGCGCCCATTGAATATCTTGAAGGCTTTCACTATAAAAAAGCAGTGTTATATCTTATGGAGAAGCTGAGACCCATAGACGAGCGCAGCCTAATAAGCGACGCGCCAAAAAAGGTTGAGCTAGTATCCTTCCGCGATGAAAACATACTCTATATAAGCGCTGTGCATTTAAATGAAGAATACGAAGCGGAGCCGCTGAGGAGCTTTGATATCAAAGTGAGGACTTCTAAGGCACCCAAAAGCGTCGTACTTTTACCCCAAGAGGAGGAAGTAAGCTGCTCCTATGATGGGAATTATGTGAGCTTTGAGGCGGGCAAGCCCTTTGGAGCAGAAAAGAAGGCTGTTTTTGCAATGTACAAAATTAATTTATAGGGGGAAATGAAGGATGTCACTGGCAAAGCATTTATTAAGCGAGGGTCAGGGCGTACTTCGCCTGGCGCCTGCGTGGGTTCCCAGAGCATTCTGCCGTCCCGGAAAAAGAATTAAGCTTCATCCCGATGATTATTACATCCTTGGACTTGAACGGGGAGGTATTGACGAACGCTGGTTTGCATCCACTACCCATGCTGAAAATGGTCCGAATACACCGGCAGACGAAGGATTGAGCTATGCCGTTTCAATGGATGGCACAAAAAGAATCTTATTAAAGACTATGATTGATGAGCTGCAGGGTGAGGTAATAGGAAACAGCCTGTGGCAAAAATATGGCCGATGGCCCATGTTTTCCAAATTCTTTGATAATATGGGGCCGCTCCCCCACCACATTCATCATCGTGATGAGCATGCCGCTAAAGTCAATCAGGCGGGAAAGCCGGAAATGTATTTTTTCCCTTCCCAGTGTAATAATCATGGAGGCGAATTCCCTTTCACTTTTTTTGGAATTAACCCTGAGGTTAAAAGGGAGCAGGTGAAGAAGAGCCTGATGAGCTTCACAAAGGGGGATAATCGGCTGCTGGATCTGTCCAGGGCGTACAAGCTGACTCTGGATACGGGATGGGATGTTCCGCCGGGAGTGCTTCACGCTCCGGGGAGCCTTTGCACCTACGAGCCCCAGTTTGCCAGCGACGTTTACGC
>JAEXPO010000244.1 GCA_023446675.1 Bacillota bacterium
TTGGGGCTCATTCTCCAGACCCACTGTCTTAAGCGCGTTCAAAATACTGTCCTTCCGGTGCTCGCCTCTTAATTTAGCAAGTATTCCAAGGTTTTCAAACCCCGTTAGATTCCCGTAAAACCCCGGTGTTTCAATGAGTGAACCTATACGGCCATAGGTCCTGCGCCTGTTTTTAAGATAATCCTCATTGAAAAGTAAAATCTCCCCTTCCGACGGCCTGATAAGGTTTAAAAGCATTTTCATAACGGTGGTTTTGCCTGCGCCGTTTCGTCCCAGGAGCCCATAAATTTTACCTTTGGGAACATGAAGCTCCACACCCTTTACAGCATAATGGGCATCGTACTTTTTCTTAAGCCGCTTGGTTTTAATCACGTATTCCAATGTTCCTTCCACCTTTCCGAAGCGGGCCTTGCCCGCAACCCCATGCTCAGAACACCCTGTGCAACAGCCTGCCTTTTATGGGTTGGCCTGAGCTGCAGGGTACTACTATCAGCATAACTAAGGCAACTGACACCAGGCTTACTCAAATCTTACTTTTTGCTTACTTGAGCATTCCTTGTTAGAAGGAGCTTTGATCGGACGGGTGAAACCATGAACTATTATTGCTTCAAAGACGGAAAGCGAATACAAAACTGAGTGAACTTTCCCGGCAGGCTCTCGGCATGAAGCGTTCCCGCCATCCTTTCCGTCAGCTGCCTGGCAATGGCAAGGCCCAGCCCGCTGGTTCTTCTGTTTCTGGAGCTGTCCGCTTTATATAATCTTTCAAACAGGTGCTCCAGCTGTTTTGGGTTAATACCGACGCCGTCGTCCCGGAAGCATATTTCCACCCTGTCACCCCGGGTTTGTGCTTCTATGTGAAAGGCCGTACACCCGCTGTGCTCAACGGCGTTTTGAAGGATATTGCCGAATACGCGCCCGTAAGCGATCCTGTCAAGAAGGACAGGAGCCTCCTTTTCAGGAATACTCACAGATAAGCGAATGCTGTGCCGCTCCAGCACCGGCAGCCATTCAATAATAAGACGGCGGTTCATTTCATGGAAATCCGCCGCTTCATTTTGGAGCTTCATTTCACCGGAATGGATCTTAAACCAGTCAAAAAGCTCATCGACCAGACGCTTAAGGTCGTAAGCCTTTTTTCTTGCTGTTTTAATGTATCGCTCCTTTTCTTCCCCCTGTACAACACCTTCTTCAAGTGCATCCAGGTATCCCAGCAAGGTGGTAAGCGGGGTCCTTACATCATGGGATAAATTGGTTAGAAGCTCCCGGTTGGCCTGCTCCAGCTTTTCCAGGGCAAGGATGTCCTTTTCATGCCTGTTCTCAATCTTGTTTATTTCAAGGGCAAGACAATCGATAGCCGAATGGCCTTTTACAAACAGCTTTTCATAGGTTTTACCTTCAATCTGCCTCACCGATTCCGTCAGCCTCACTATTCTCCTTTTGAGACAGGCAACGGTGAGCAGAAGAAGAAGGGTGGTTGAGGCCAGAAGCCCTAATAAGAGATACATCATGGCTTGCTTCCTTTGCCGAACTTATAGCCTACGCCCCACACGGTTTGAACGTAAACCGGAGCTTCGCTGTCCTTTTCGATTTTTTTTCGAAGCCGCCGGATATGAACCATAATATTATTGTCATCATAGGCATAGGTATCCTCCCATACCTGATTGTAGATTTGCTTTTTTGTAAATACCCTGCCCGCATTCTCCGCAAGAAAAAACAACAGGTCAAATTCTTTGGCCGTAAGCATGACATTCCGGCCGTCAACGGCCACCTCTCTTGTATCCCTGTTTATGGATAGATTTTCAAATTCAAGCTTTTTACGCTTTTCTTCCCTTTCCGGCTGGCCTAAGAGGGTATATCTGCGGATGAGGGACTGAACCCTGGCGATAAGCTCATTCATGCTGAAGGGCTTTGTCAGATAATCATCCGCCCCCATTCTCAAACCCGAAACCTTATCGATCTCACTGTCTCTGGCAGTAAGCATTAGGACAGGAACAGGACTGTATTTCCGTAATTGGGTCAATACCTCAAAGCCGTTCCTGTTAGGCAGCATCACATCCAGTATGACAAGCTGGTACTCTCCGGCAAGGGCGGCTTCAAGCCCGCTTTCGCCGTCGCTGGAAAAGGCTACCTCGTAATTCTCCATAACAAGGTATTTTTGTATCAATGCCAAAAGCTCTCTGTCATCGTCAATAATAAGTACTTTATGCTTCAAATGCTTCAAAACGCCACCTTCTTTACCCGGCCCTTTTTATTAGCAAACGGTTTTCAAGGATAATCTTATCCAGATTTGCCCTCCAGATCAACCCACCCCCGAAATTCTCCTCCGTTTCAGGTGCCTGTCCCCAAAAGGGAACAACCCGGGGGATGTCTACATACTTATAGTATAGCAAGTCTTTTTCTCGAGGCGTTCATCATGTATCAACCTTATTTCAACGCAATTGATACCTCTTTTTCAGAAGGAATAATGGATGAATTATCCCGTTTCGGCGATGATCCCGCCACTGGCAACCGTTCCGCAGGCTCTCCCTCCTGTACCATGGCGGCGGAATACCTTTATCACAAATTCAGGGAAATCGGCCTGAATGAAGTGACAATGGACAGCTATGAGGTAAACGGGTGGACCTATAAGGGCGCAAGCCTCATTTACCGGGATGAGTGGGGCACACCTCATAAAGTTGTTTTGGGAGGCTATGCCACCCAGTTTCATGCTGATGAAGAAGGCTTCCCCCTGGTGTTCGGGGGAAAAGGAACTCTGGAAGAGCTGGAGGAGCTGGGTGACATTACAAACAAGCTGGTGCTCATTGCCCCTTTAAATCCCATGAGAGATAACTGGGTGAGCTTTCCGGCATATCAGGCCTATGTAAAAAGAGCGGCAGGCGTTCTCGTGGCGGCTGTACATGACAGTGTCGTAGAGGATGCCCTCATTTCCAATGATGTTTCCGTCCCACCCTATTGCAAAGCCCTGGCCATTTCCATAGGAGATGCCCAAAGGCTTCAGGACTTAATTGCTTCCAGTGTGTGCAAAGAAATTCAAGTGGTGCTTACTGCCCGCTCCATGGTGCATCCCAGTGTAAAATCCTATAATGTCTGGGGCGAAATTCCCGGCGAGAGCCAGGAAGTGCTTTATTTAATTGCCCATTACGACGGGTATTATCATTCATGCTTTGATGACGCCTCCGGTGTCTCCGAAATTCTTGGCATCGCAAAAGCCCTTATCGGCTGCGGCTACAGAAACAGCAGAACCATACGGGTGGTGGCCCACGGCGCGGAAGAATGGGGCAATGGGTACAGCTCTCTGGACTGGGCTGCCGGCGCCTACCAGCAAATAATTAACCTTCACCCCGAGTGGGCGGAGCAGGCCTTTGCACTCATCAATATAGACGGCAATTTTCCTGTGGAAGGCGAAAGAAGCTTTGTCATCTATACCTCTCCCGAGCTCTATGGGTATGTGGAGGCAGTATCCTCGGAGCTGCTTTCAGATTATAAGGATTACCGGTTTGAAGTAAGGCAGCCCGTCCCCTTACTGTTTGAGGATTTTATTTATCAAAGAGCGGGAATCCCTGCAATTACCGCAGGAGATGATTTCAATGAAAGCCTCTATTACAGGACCTATTATCACAGCTCACTGGACAACGCGTCCACCGGCTTTGACAGGTATACCCATCATCTTATTCAGAAGCTCTACGGGGCCCTTTTGATTCACCTGGATCATATGCCGGTAAGGCCAATGGATTTCAGCTTAAGGTTTAAGGAGCTCAGAAAAAGCTTTAACCCGTCATTGACAGGTGAGGATATGAGGGAGAGCCTTGACCGTCTTTTGTATCTCAGCACGCTTTTAACGGATAGAATCCACTCCCTCAACAGGGATGATAATTGTGACCGCGAATTTACCGAAAGGCTTAATCAGGCCCTTTCCAGGTTATACCGAAGGGTACAAAACGCCTTTCTTGCCATTAGCTATACCCTTGAACAGGTATATCCCCACTCCCTCCCTCAGAAAAACGCCTATCTTCTTGCCAAGGCTGTTGAGGGCCTTGAATCCGGTTCTCTTTCCGTTGAAGAGGTTCTTAACCGTTATCTTCTGGCTATAGATATGAATTACTGTGTTCTGGATTACGACAGGCAAACCTATGAGTTTTTCGCTACCCGCTACAGCTATGGAAATGCGCGAACCTTCGGGCAGGGGCTGTTTCCCTTCCCAAATCTGGACCTTTATTCCATTGCTCACAGGCTTAAGACAAAGGCCACGGAGCCCTCCCCCGATTTAACGGAGGAAATCGAGTTATTAAAGGATGCCTGGCAGCTTCAGATGTACTATTTCCAGGGGGCAGCCGGAAGGGAAGCAAGAGACTTAAAGGAGCTTGTAAGCCAAATCGTCGAGCTATTGGATTTAACCTGAATAGCCTTCCCAGCTCCGCCGCCTCATTGCAAAAAAATTCTTGAGCTGGGGGGCAAAACGGGGCGAGGCGAGAAAAGATCTGGCTATGGAGCTTGCCATCGATCTCATCTTCGCCTCCCTGTTCTACCGTTTACTCATTACAGAAGATGCCATTGATTCCGGTTTTGTCGAAAAGTTTATATCCCATGTTCTCATGAGTCTTGGGATTTTTTCAGATTCCGCACCGACGGAAGCAGACAGCTAACGGGAACGAGCATCAGGATAAGAAGTCCCGAGAGGGCAAACCAGCGGTTAATTCCCAGGTAATCTCCGTACAGGCCCGACATAATCAGGCCCAGTGGCATGGAAAGGGACATGACGCTGCCCATAAGGCCGAAAACCCGACCTAAATACTCTGGCTTGATTTTCTCCTGAATTAAAGCCATCTGCACACCGTTGTAAAAAGGTGAAGACAGCCCCATGACACAAGAACAAAGAGCAAAGGCCCAAAATCCACTATCCGGCAGCAAGCCTGCTGCCACAAGTGAAGCACCCATGATAAGAAAGGACAGCACAAGGCTCACAAAGCGGTTCTTAAAACCACCCCACAGGCCCAGGATCAGGCCTCCCGCCAGCATTCCGCCTGCAAAGGCTATCTCCACCACGGAGGCATGGGCCGTCGTCCCGCCAAAATAGCCCATGGCCATAAGAGGAAACAGAGCATTAACAGGCATGTAGACGAAGGTAAAAACGGCCCCTATCCAAAGAAGGGAAAATAGCCCCCTGTTCTCTTTTAAAGCCCTGTAGCCTGCTAGTGTTTCCGCAAGCAGACTCTGCCCTCCTTCTTCATTTGAGCTTTCCTGTCTCGGTATGGTTACTGCGGCCACTGTAATAAAGGCAGCCACGGCACCGATAATATCCAGCCAGATAACGGCCTTCAGCCCGCTTCCGCCATACAGCAGCGCAGCGAGTGCCGGACTCAAAAGGTAGCTTACCGATTGCACCGATTGGCTGTACCCTGCACATCGGGTTAGCTGTTCCTCAGGAACCAGAAGAGGTGTTACAGCGCTTAAAGCAGGTGCGTGAAAAGCAGTACCCACACTTCGGATAAATAAGATAAACAGAACGGCTCCTACCGGCAGATCCGTTGTCAAAGCAAGAATGGCAAGTATTCCTCCTGCTGCCGCAATAACCAGATCCGCTCCAATCATAATAAGCTTCCTGTCCCAGCGATCCACCAAAGCACCGATAAAGGTGCCCAGAATGGCCTGGGGCAGAAAACCGGCCAGGGTGGCCATGGATAGTATAAACGCCGAACCGCTCTTTTCAGTGAGATACCAGATAATGGCCATTTGAAGGACAGCGCTGGTTAAAAGTGAGACAGCCTGCCCCGACCAAATTGTGAAGAAGCTTCGCTTCCAATGTTTTTTATTCATAAGGATTCTCCCCGTTATTTTTGTTCAGGCCGGAAACGGGAGCAATAAAAAAGCAGGCCCAAGGCCCATTAAGAGCGCTTTGGTCTGCACCTGTGATCCTAAAATCGTATCCAAGTACAACAAAAAAGCCCACCTTAATGAAAGCATTTACTTTTTTATTGCAGCTTATCTTAAACGAATGCTGGCCGTCATAGCTACGGGAATCCTCCTTGACTATATATCTTCAGGTTAGCATCCAGAAGAGCCTTTTGTCAATGGAAGAAGGAACGCTAAAGGAATCAAAAGAATCAGTACCTTTTTATTTTTTTCATCATGTTAGTCAGTTTAACAAAATTGACGGCGTATTGAATTACAGTCCCAAACGCAATTAACATGGGCAGGTACATGAAAGCTAACAGCAGATTCCTTAAGAGAGACCGTTCCAAATGAAGTAACGCGGATGCGGATGACAAAAAAATCACAAATACCGGAACGATTAATAAAGCGTTTCGTACAGACACCCTTTTGCACATTTCAATCCTGGATTCCCTGTCACTGAATATGCTGTTTTCCTTATCGTTTTCTGTTTTTTCTTTTTTGAAATAATACCACATACCATATTTCATGATATATTCCCAGCCGCAATCGCGAAACATTTGTATGTAGGACTCCTCGTCCTTCTCATTTTCTTTATAATCCAGCTGGTACACAAAGTCGCCGGGCTCACCCTTCTCGAAGCTGTATTTAAACATGGGATCAAAGTGTTTAAATACCCAGCCCTGGCGGTGCTGCTCCTGAAGAAATTCCTGCTCTTTAATGAAATCCGCCAATCCGAAAAATCTTCTCATCATCTTTTTGTGGGCCCTATTTTCCATGATACAGCTCTCCTCCGCTATTTTTATACAGACGCTCGATTCTTTTAAGCTCAATGTTCAAAACATCCTGTCCCAGCCCGGTTATGATGTAGGATTTTCGTTTCCCTTCCTCTTTCGTAAAGGCAATAAGTCCGTCCTTCTCCATTTTTGACAGGCTGCCGTACATGGTTCCGGCACTGATAACAATTTCTCCTCCGGTTAGTTGCTTGACATACTGAATGATGTTATAGCCATGCATTTCATTTTGAAGCGAAAACAAAATGTAAAAGCTGGTTTCGGTCATGGGTAAGTATACACGGATTATCTTTTCATTCATTTTGCACCTATATGAATAATGATTCGATATATTGCATCACTATATATCGTACTGCTATTATATCGCATTGCAATATATAAATCAACCTAATTTTAAGGAGCACGGCAAACCTTGCCGTGCTCCATTTCACATTTCTTACAATAGTTCTTATAGAGTACTTATACAGTTCATATAGAGTTGATATAAGGCTCTTCCTACAGTTTTAGTTAAGCCTTAATTAATAATGCACCTCAAATAGTAGATCTCCCTCTTCTTGCCATGGCCCAGCTTTTTGGCCCATTTGGTGTCAAGTTTTTTTAAATCCTCATTGTCTAAAACCGATACCTGTCCTATACAGATTCCATACTTTTCGTAGACGGACTTAAGCTCATTGCAAAAATAGGCGAGATTTAATTCAGGCAAGCCTCTCACAGCCATTTCCTTTTTCTCATAAAGGTCACAATAGCCGACGTAAATCTCCATTATGGCCTTTTCCTTTGCAATTTTCTTAACATTAGCCAGGAGCCGGCCATCCCCCTTTATCATTCCGTCGCGAAGACTTCCCCAGGGTAAATGGATATAGATATGATTGGCTGAAGAGGCTAAGTCATCGGGTAAATCTTCGGCATTGGCCACAACATACATAACATTGTCAAGACCGCCTTTTTCGGGTTTTTTGGCCGATTTGACGGCACTGGGCCGCATGGAAGCCATGGACGAATCAATTCCGATATACAGGGACTCTTTATTCTGACGTGCTCTTTTATAGACAAATTCGCCTTCACCTGTGCCAATATCCACGATCAAGGAATTATAGGCCATCCTCCGGTTATGGAATTCCACAGGATCGACTTGCTTCATTTTACTTCCTTCAAGAACTTTCAACTCAATTTCCTCCATTTGCTTTTTTACTTTTGAGGGTAAAAAAAGCATGGAGGACCACGGGCAAACCAATAATGTCTGTCCGGCTTTAGTTGAAATGAACTTTCAGTTAGTTATTATTTACGTCGGTAACGATAAAGCATGCTGAACACCTTTACGCTTTCTATTCCTAATTTCATACAGACACCCTCAACGAGCCGAAATACTTGACGCGGCCCCTTTAAAGGGCTGTATACTTCCATTATAATATCGGGGTAAAAGAAAATCCACAAACTGTTGCCTTTTTCAGGCTGTATTTTTACATAATTGAATGAGATATAGCCATGCCTGTTCAAAAAACATAATTGATAATTCGGATCTGAAGGAGGCCGGCACCCTCTGTACGCTTTCACTGATAAAAAAAAGATGGAACAACGTTTGATTCTTATTCGATGAAAGAGGTTTTCTCGGGTACTTCCTATAAGCGCATGGACCGCTTTTACCAGATTCAGGATGTAGAGCAGGTCACCGGCTTTAAGCTGACCTTCTGCTGGGAGAACGCTAACAATACCTTGACCGTTACGCTGCCATAAAAAATCAGCCTGTCAAACAGCCTTCCACAGGCAGCCTCGCCTTCAAAACATTTGGGTATGACAGTACCGTACCGCCCCCAAATCCCTCCAAGCTCACGGACCTGGAGGGATTTTAGGATAAAAAAAGTTTTTCCATTGATGAAAGTGTCATGTTCTTAATATTTTCATTTTGGGTGCATAAGGCTTTCTATACGGCTGGGATCGAGCCATGTACGCACTTGTGGCCTATTTCATAGCCTACAAGGTAATTGATATCGTTGTTGAAGGACTTGCCCCTGCGAAGGAGGCTCCCATGGCATAGGCTTTATCGCAATGTCCCGGGAACTCTTCCTCTCTCACTTTGGCTTTTTTATCTGCGTCAAAAACAGTAACCACATATTTTGAATAATCGTCAAACTGGTAGGTGTCGTTCACCAGCAGAAATTCCGAGTGGCCGAAAATGCGTTTAAGGTAGTTGTCCACAAACCGCAAAATATCCAAATAACCCGCATGCTCCATCTGCTGGGACGTAACATTCATAGTATAGATAAAGCCGGTGTTTATTTTTCTTACAAACAGGCTTTGATAACCTTCCGTATAGGTAAGATAGGGGAACATCAGACGTTCCATGAACGACCGCATCTCCCCTGTTACGGACGCAAAATAAAGGGGTGAGCCCAGAACGATTGCGTCAGCGG
>JAEXPO010000255.1 GCA_023446675.1 Bacillota bacterium
TGTCTATGATGTCCTGTACGGCGAAAATGTCTATGAAACCGAGCTTAACAAGCTTACCTATGACATGGAGCTTGAAAGCGTTTACCTTTTGGGTGACTTTGGCGTTAACAGCCTGAGTGATTATAGAGAGGGCGAGCGAAACAGCATTACCACAGAAGGGCCGTTTGTTCTGGAGGTTCCGCCCAGGAAGCTGAAGGGCGGCGTCTTTACCACTCAGGGGCTTACTTTCTTTGCAGGAAGCCTGACTCTGGAAAAAACAGTTGATTTATCTCAGATCAATGGACGTGTAATCCTCGACCTGGGTACTCCCAGAGCAGCACTTGTTAAGGTCAGTATTAATGAAAAAGACGTGAAAACCTTTTTGTGGGCGCCTTACCGCTGTGACATCACCGAGCTTGTCAAGCCCGGCGATAATAAAGTAACGGTGACGTTGTTTGCCAGCAACCGAAACATGCTGGGGCCTCATCACCACACTAAGGAAGAATCCTATTCCGTGGGACCTATCAGCTTTACAGGCAAATTCAGCTGGGCGGAGCGTGAAAGCGAAGCTGTGGTTATCACACCGGAGATGCGCCGCAAGAATTACTGGCAGGAAGCCTATTCCTTCGTTACCTTCGGTATGTAAACGAACACAGATTAAAAGGCATAAGCAGGCGGATGCAGCAGACGGTACCCCGTGCAGCTCGCATCCGCTTTGCCATACCTGTTTATAAGGATTTGTGAGATAAATTCTGATCATCCATCAAAAGGGCTGCTTAAAAAACCGATCTTTTGCAATATGGTGACCGGAATACTTTATTTTACCTGCTGCACCGCCATATCCATGCTGGGGCTAAGAACCATTATTACCAAAGGCTATGGACTGCTTGGAAGCCTGGCGCTGCCGCTGATCGTTATTCCCGTATTATTGGTTCTGCCAATAAGTTCTGCCAATAAAAAGGATGAAAAAATAAAATAAAAAAAGCTGCTCCTGGACATAAATATAACAAGCCGAAGCAAAAGAGTTAAACATAAGCAAACATAACGCTTGCTAAGAACTCGGTACATACCAGTAGACAGAGGCCCGGAGACAATACTATAAAAATGGACTGTCCGGGAGGACCTCGGGAAGGGAAGGTTTTTATGTTTGACGATATGCTTTGCGCAGCGAAAAAAGAAATTTATAAAAAGGAGAGAGCAGGCTCTGCGGGGAAGGTTATTGCCGGTATAACCGTGGGAGCTGCGGTAGGGGTTGTCCTGGGGCTCCTGGCCGCCCCAAAATCGGGCAGGGAAACACGTAAGGAATGGAAGGCAAGGGCAGGCAAGGCCGCAGACTGTGTCAATGAAAAGCTGGAGGAAACGGGCGAAATGCTGAACAAAGCCTGTGAAATGGCCTCAGACGAGATTAAGGATGAAGAACAAGCCTCAGCTGATTTGGGTGAAGGCCAGAGCTTTGAAACGGGTAAGGAACCGGATGATGAAATAACGCTTGAAGAGACAGATACCGAAGCCTTTGTCAGCCAAACCAATAATGAGCCCTTGTAAACAGGAGAAATACAAGCCCAGGCTGCGTAAAGTGTTTAACTTCAACGCAGCCTGTTTTTATGTTATTATTAGGCTCGATAAGCCGCAGCCTGGTTGTTTGAGGGGGTGTAGGATGCACCGTATAAGGATTTATATTCCGAAGGTGTACATTTTTTATTGGCCTTGAAAACACGGTTGAAGGTTGCCAGGCTGTTAAAGCCGGATTTCATAGCCACCTGCATGATAGTCAGGGTAGGATCGATAAGGAGCTTCTCCGCGTACAGGATACGGCGGCTGTTGAGATAATCGTAATAGGACATATTAATAAATTGCTTAAAGAGCCTTGTAAAGTGAAAACGGCTAAAACCCGCAAGATCGGCCAGGGTTTCTACGGGGATGTTTTCAGTGCAATGCTCATTGATATAATCGCATACATTGAGAAAGCGATCGATGTACTCCAACTGCTTTTTACGTTTATTAGTGGGCAGGCTTTCTTCCTGATTCATTGAATTTCGCCCTAAGGTTATAAAAAACTGTAGGAGCATAGCATAAATGGATGCTTCGCGAAAGGGCATAGCCGAAAAATATTCCTCAACCATCTTATGTAAAAGCCCAACCAATTCCCTGTGGATTTTAGGCATGGTGGAAGCGGTAACCTCAGTACAGGGCCTGAAGATATGGAAAGCTGAATTAAAGCCGTTTAAATTGTATAAAAGGTTACCGTCAAACTGCAGGATAATGCGTTTTCCGCTTTTAGGGGAGTGGAGCTCGTGGAGCTCTCCGGAAGGAAGAATGATAATTTCTTCTTCCTGAAGCTTATAGGACTGATTGTCCACCACCACCGTATAACCGTTTTCCAGAGGCATAATGATTTCCGTATCTGTATGCCAGTGCCTTGGGTAACTCTCGTTCGCATCATTTATAAAAACACGTACTCCGAAGCTTTGCTGATATTCAACAGTTTCATGGGTACCGTTCAGCGCTCTAATCATAATTTTTTGTCACTTCATTTCACTCAACTTTTATTTTCATAACCGCTCATTGAATGTGCAGCCCCAGGTATTATCGAATATTGCGATTTTTATAACAAAGACTACCCTTGCCCATCCTATAATATTAGGGTGTAATTCACTGGATGAGAGGGTGCTGTTCTTTCCGAAGTACATTAAAGTATGTATAAAGTATAGCACAATTTAAGCTGGGTAAGAAAGAATTTCTAAAAAGTGTCTTTGAATGTGAAAGGTATAATCGTTTGAAATGAAAAAATTTCGCAATATTTGATTAGTAAATAGCAAAAAACAAGAAGAGGTAAAGAAAACGATGTTATATAATCGACTTGTCTGACAGTTGAAAATATACAAAATCAACAAAATTGAAAGGATGCCGGATATGCCTGAACTGGTAAATAATAAAGCCAAATTGGCTGAAATGAAAAAGGAAGCACAGGAGCTGGTAAGTCAGCTAACTCTGGAAGAAAAAATCTTTCAAATGATTTACAACGCGGCTGCGGTGAAAAGACTGGGAATCAAAGCCTACAATTGGTGGAATGAAGCACTCCACGGTGTTGCAAGAGCAGGTGTAGCCACGGTTTTCCCACAGGCTATTTCGTTGGCGGCAGCTTTCGATGAGGATTTATTAGAGGAAATTGCCGATGCTGTAGCCACCGAAGGCAGAGCTAAGTTCAATATGCAGCAGGAATTTAATGATGCGGACATTTACAAGGGACTCACCTTTTGGGCTCCCAATGTTAATATTTTCAGAGATCCCCGGTGGGGCAGAGGTCATGAAACCTACGGCGAGGATCCTTATTTGACCTCCAGATTGGGAGTTCGATACATTCAGGGCCTTCAGGGTCATGATGAAAATCATATGAAGGCTGCAGCCTGCGCCAAGCACTTTGCCGTTCACTCCGGTCCCGAGGACATACGGCACAGCTTTAATGCGGAGGTATCCAAAAAGGATATGTACGAAACCTACCTTCCCGCTTTTAAGGCCTGCGTGGAGGAAGGCAAGGTTGAAACGGTTATGGGAGCATATAACCGGGTTAACGGTGAGCCCTGCTGTGGAAGCAAGGTGCTTTTAAAGGATATTTTAAGAGATGAGTGGCACTTTGAGGGTCATGTGGTTTCCGACTGCTGGGCCATAAAGGATTTCCATCAGCATCATAAGGTAACCACCGAACCCGTGGAATCCGTGGCATTGGCTGTAAATAACGGCTGTGACCTCAACTGCGGCAATATGTTCGTTAACCTGATGCAAGCAGTGGAAAAGGGTCTGGTTAAGGAAGAAACCATCGATACGGCTGTTACAAGGCTTTTCACCTCCAGAATCAAGCTGGGAATTCTGGGTGATAAAAGGGCAGGAGCCTTTGATGCCATTGGCTATGAACAAATGGACACCAAAGAAATGAAAGCCCTTAATTTAAAGGCTGCAAAAGAATGCCTTGTTCTTTTAAAGAATGAAGGCGGACTTCTGCCTCTTGATAAAAATAAGATTAAATCAATTGGCATTATCGGCCCTAATGCAGATAACAGAAAGGCTCTTGTTGGCAATTATGAAGGAACTGCTTCCCGCTATATTACTCTGTCTGAAGGTATTCAGGATTACGTGGGAGATGATGTAAGGGTTTATTATTCCGAAGGCTGTCACCTTTATAAGAACAGAATCGGCGGACTTGGATTTGAAAATGACCGACTTGCCGAGGTTAAGGGTGTTTGTAAGCAGAGCGATGTGGTTATAGCATGCCTTGGACTTGATCCCGGCCTGGAAGGGGAAGAAGGCGACGAAGGTAACCAGTATGCCAGCGGAGATAAGCCTAATC
>JAEXPO010000260.1 GCA_023446675.1 Bacillota bacterium
ATGGAAGCGGGGAATATAAAGAAAAAAGGGCGGTTTATGACAAACGCTTTCCCCAGTATGCCTCTGTTTTTGAGAAGACCGACAATGAGCTGTATGAAATCCTTCCGCTGGTTATATGGCATTACAACCCGTCCCTGGGAGAAATGCACCGTGACGAATTAATTCTCGATTTGGAATACTTCAAGGAAATTGAACCCTACTGCTTTCACAAATATGAAGAGCGTTAACCGGCTGAGTTACAGTCAGGATGCTTTCCCAGTTCTTTAAAAGATTCCCAGGAATTTACGCTGCATATCGATTTTAACCCGTATGAGCTCACCCTGGGATACGATGTATGCCGTATCGCCCCGTGACAGCCTCACCGCCGCCACATTGGAGCGGGCGGTATACATATCCTTAATTTCCCCGTTCTTGCCGATAAAGTAAACCTCCGGGCCGCAAATAACAGCCGCTACATCACCGTAAACAGATATCCCGGTAACCATGCCGTCCAGCTTAAGATTGTACTTTTCCTTGCCGTCCTCATCGTAAATGCTAAGCTGGGAGGCCACTTTTTTTTCACGGTCATACAGCTCCTGATCCAGGCTGGCTGCAATAACCTCGCTGCCGTTAAATACGGCTGCCGCCGTAAAATTATCCTTCTCCGGCTTCTTGCTCCATAAGGTCTTCAAGGAGGAATCCACACAAAGAAGGCTGTTTTCTCCGGCAAGAACCAGCTTTTCCCTGCCCAGCGCCATGGCGCTGAAGAAAAGCTCCTCTTCTCCTCTTACGCTTCCTGTCTGGCTCATGGATAAATTCAAAAATTCAAACACGCCTGTTGTCTGAAGGCCCTGGGTTTCCACACCACAGACAATAAAGCCCTGGGAATTATAGCTGGGAAAGTGATAGAGTGAAATGGGATAGTAGTCGGAAACATTGCGGAAGGCAATTTCGTCGCCGTCAACGGAATAAAGCCGTATACTGCGCTTATAGCCCGCAAGCTCGCTGCGGGTTATAACGTAAACCCATGAATCATATAATCCTGCGCCTACTATGTCCTCATCCAGTGTTTTTTCCCACAGGATATTGCCTTCACCGGCCATCGCCAGGTAGCGGCCGCTTAAATCCGCGAGAAAGGTCTTTTTGCCGTTTGCCCGTATAAAGGGCTTCTTAAGCTCAACGGGCAAGTACCATTTTTCCTCGCCCTCATCATTATAAAAGCGCAGAGCGCTAATGGAGCAAAGCAAAAAACCGTCGTCACGGGCATCGTAAGCCAGAGCCTCGGAGGCATTAAGAGCGGTAATTGTCTTTACCGTTTGAACAATTTCCTCCTGGCCAATGCTCAAAACCCGGTTATAAAGCCCTGTGAAGCCATCTGCCAGACCTTCTGCGGGATTTATGCCAAAAAACGAATATAACCCCACCCCCACTATGAGAAGCAGGAATAAGAGAAAACTAATAAGCTTTATAAAAAAGGATCTTATGGGTCTTGGCTTTTTTCCGTCCTTCATGGGCTATGGACTTTCTCCTTTGTAGACGCTCCAATGATGCACCCTTTGAGCCCGAGCCTTATTTCAAAAGCCCGAACAGGCTCAGGGCCTCCTTATACGGCGGATCATTGGCATTTCTGAGGCTATTGAGGGTTTCATTCAGGGATTTCCGGGTGGCCTCATCTAGCTTGCCGGTAACCGGAAGTCCTTTTGCCCCCTGATAGGATTTTACGGCATTGAACGTGGCCTGGTCAAACAATTTATTCGGCGCCTCGTCAAGATACCCTGCCGCCTTAAGAATTTGCTCCGCCGCGTAAACCTCCGGACTGTAGCTCTGAAGATCGCTGTCCGGTCCGTATAAAAAATTCACACCGGATAAATCCAAACCGTTGACAAGGGTTTTCGGTTCGGTTTCATACCGTGGCTTTAAGCCCTCACCGTCAATGGTTCTGCCCTTGGGTGTAATATAAAAGGCAGATGTAATTTTAGCAACCCCCAGAAGATCTTCATCCGGTGCCAGAAGGGCATAATTCAAAAGCGTACTGGGCTTGTTCTTAACATCCCCCACATAGCTTCCGAAATAACGCTCATAAGCCTCGGGCGTCAGAACAGGAAAAAAGGACTGAACCACACCCTTGCCATAGGTTTCACCCCCTATGACAACACCAATTCCCGCATCCTCCAATGCACCGGTGAGAATTTCAGAAGCGCTTGCGGTGTTTTCATCCGTCAGTATGGCAAGTATATAGGTAGGATTTTTTTCATAATTCACGTATTGGTAATCCGCATTATTTTGTGAGCGGAAGCGAAGTGTGCTTACAATACCGGGCTGCATGAGGCGGGAGGCTACCGCAACAGCCTGAGGCACATAACCTCCGGGATTGCCTCTCAAATCCAGCATAATGCGCTTAAGGCCTTTTTCATCCACCTTGTCCATAGCTTCCTCAAAGTACTGCGCCGTATAGTTGTTGAAGCTGTCAATGCGAATGTAGGCAAAGTTCTCTTCAATCCGGTATTGAACAGGATTGACAATCACACTGCCTCTCTTTATGGAAATAACCTTGTAAGCACCCTGTCGGTAAATGGTGAGGGTGACGCCTGTGCCCTCCTCTCCCCGTATGAGTGAGGCGGCCAGCTCGGCGGTCATTCCTTTGGTTGCCTTATCTTCTATTTTAAGGATAATATCCCCATCCTGAACTCCCGCCTTTTCCGCCGGTGAATTCTCATAAACATCCAAAATGCGGATACCGTCCTCATGAGGCTCCAATACCGCCCCGATGCCTGAGAAATTACCGCCCATAGAGCTGGAAAGAGACAGGTATTCTTCCATATCATAGAAATCGGAATAGGGATCCAGCTCATTGAGCATTCCCTTCAAAGCTCCTTTAAGAAAGACCTTCTCCGGTACGGCCTTATAATATTGCTCGCTGTAGAATTTCATCATGGTGTCCAGATAATCGCCATAATTCACAGCAAAAGAGCCTGTCATTCCGCTGAAAAAAATGATAAAGGCCAGTGCCAGGCCTGTTATTGACTTAAACCGCTTCATTCCCTGTTTCCTTTCCGGCTTATACGCCCGTTCCCGGTTTTTTCCTTTTAATAAATAAGCATTCTGTCCCTGTAGTCCTTTAAAAGCTCGTCGCCCATGTACCGGATAACATTGTAGAGCAAGGTAGCCGAATCGTTATTGGTTATTCTGTTGCTTGCGTTGAAATAGCCTCTGGCATCCCCTGCGTAAATTCCCAGGGTGCTGGCCACGGAAGCGGCATTTCGCGCAAAGGAGGGAATGGCGTCATTATCGGGGAAGGCTGTCGCACCGTAAGGGAACGGTGCCAGCTTCTGAAGGCCAAGGGAGGATACAATCATAAATACGGCCTCCGCATTGGTAATATACGCATCGGGCCTGAAATAGGAGCGTCCTACCCCCTGAACAATGCCTTTATCGTAGGCTGCTTTTATTTGAGCGTAGCCGGGATCCTCAATTGCCACATCCAGGAAGGGTGAAACCTCCTCAACCTTGGTTCTGGAACGGGTAGAAGAAGTGGTGGCGGCTTTGCGGACATCCGTATCCTCAGGTATATCCTTAAGGGCATTGACCAGCATAACCACAAATTCACGCCGTGTCACATATTTGTTGGCATTATAATCGGTGCCTGTCCCGGGTATAACCCCAAGGCCGAACAGACTGGAAATAACCGCTTCGTTGGAATGCCCCTTAAGGTGCTTTAAATCCGGCACCGTCAGACGGGCGTATTGGGGGGCAGTTTCTTCACTATGCCTGCCCGTATAGGTTTTTATTATATTGGTGGGCTTGTTGTTCTTATCAAATTCAGGCAGGCGGGCGGTGTAATCCAGTGTGGATTCCGTCCAGCCTACGGTTCGGTAGCCGCCGTCAAAGCTTATTTGGTCGGGCTCATTTTCAGCATAAACCATTTGAAGCTTGCGGGTGCTTGAAAGAACGAGATTCACAGAGCCACCCCAATTTGTTGCCGGAGTTGTGCTTCCGGTCTTGCTTTCCAGCATGACATTAACCAGCTGGGTTTGTGTGGCGCTCCAGTACTGGTCATAGGAGTAAATCTCACCGGTATAGGTTACCGTTACCGTATCGGCATTGTTGCCGTTAACCAGATAAACCTTTGTACCTTTAAATTCCCCTGCGCTGTAATTAATGGCAGGCTGGGGATCAGTGAGCATGGAACGGGTGAACTGGTAGCTTGACAAAGTGTAGGGTACGTTGCCAACGATAATGGTTTCGGATGGGGTAGTCAGATTTCTCACATTGGTAGACTCGGTAATCTGGCCGTTGGCATCGGTTACCACTGTGGTTTCCAACTGAAGTACTCTTGTTAGAGTAATTCTGCTGTCGGCGCTGGTAAGCCGGTAGGTATAGGTGGATTGTACCGTTCCGCTTTTCTCCTGTTTTTTTATGGTAAGGGAGCCGGTCAGCAAAAGGGGAACCCCTGTAATAAATGTCATTTCCGAATAAAAATACTCGCCTGTTCCAACCTTGGACTTTTGACTGTTTACTGTTGAAATGCCGCCTTCATAGCCCATGGAGCCTTCGGCAGCCAGAGCTTTTACAGGCATGGTGAAGATAACAGACACCAGCAACACTGCTGCAATTATTTTTTGTAAGATGGTTTTCATGCTAACCTACCATATCCTTTCCTTTGTATCTTATAGCTGATAAGCGCCAATAAAAAACTTTTTTCGCCGACGCGTTCATATTTATAGCTTCGTCAGTCGCACAGCACAATGATTCCGGTATTGCCTGTGGATAGATTAAGAATCCGAACCGAATCCCCCTTCTTAAGCGCGCCTGGCTCCACAAGCTGTCCTTTCCTCAATACAATGGCATTTTCTGGAAGGGCGACTGTGATATTGGCGCTGCTCTTCCAGACAAAGGTGTCCGAGCTGTAGGTCATGGCCTCGTTGAGAATAACCGTCGCTCCTCCTGCTGCTGTTCCGTCCTCAGAAGTAGCCACAGTAACCGAGCCGATTCTTCCCCGTACAGGTGTATTGGCATAGCCTGCCGTACTGATAAGACTGGCCTTAGTACCGTCAGCCACGATGTAAACGGTTTTTGTAAGATAAGTATCATCCAGCTCCTGTATATTGGTTACGCCGTCATCCGCCAGGAAGCGGGTGGAGCTGAGATCCAAATCAAAGGTTTTGGGAGTATTGGTAAAATTCCAGGTAATACCGCTGAGCTGGGCAAAGGATTCCACCGTCACGGTTTTAGACGGGGTTAAGGCTTTTATCCTGCCCCGGTATACGGTAAGCCCCGAGGTTTGTGTGCCTGTTTCGCTTACCAGTACGGGCACAATATACCCGCTTGCGCTGCTTGCCCTTTCCAGAGAGGCCTTAACCGGATCCAGGCTGGACAGGGAGGTCATATCGACAAGGCGCCCATCTCTGACAACCAGGGTGTTCTCATCATAGTATACCGTATCCGAAAGATTTTCAAAAGCAATGGTTTTTATAGCGCTCTGAACTGAAAGAACATTGTCGCTTACCAGGGTTTCGTAAACTGAAGCGCCCCTGTAGGCTGCGGCTACAATTTTATCCTTGCCGTCCACATCCTTCTTTATGGCGTAATAGACGGTTCCTCCAGCGGAAACCCTTCCCGGACGGTCCTTATAGGTTCCGTTAAAGGCAAGTGAGACCATTCCCACCGTAGAAGCATTTTCCCATTTGCCGTTTACAAACTCCTTTACTCCTGAAACCACCAAGGAGTCGGAGACGGTGTTGTAGTTTTCCAAAGTCCCTCTGAAAAGGCCTGTAATGGGCTGGGGGTTCTTTTCAAGATCAATGCTTCCGATAAAGAGGCTTCCGCCGATGCTTTGTATGTAAAGCCGGATGGAATCCCCCGTATGGGCCTCGCTTAAGGTGGTGGCATAGCCGTTTTTGTAAATGGGAACAGCGGAGGAAACCGTATAGGATACAAAGCTTCCGTCGCTCTTTTTGACCGTTATGTTGGAGCCGGTCTTTGTATAGAGTGTCCCTTCCACCGCATTGTAATAGCTCTTGGCGCTGATGCCCGTGATATAGCCGTCATCGTCAAGCTTTACAAAAACGAAATCCCCGGGAAGAATGCTTTCGGCGGATACTGACGCGCCGTCCCGGGTAACAGGAACATCATAGCCGTAAAGGAAATTGCGCAAGGCTGTCAGGCTCTCCTCGCTTGTGGGGGAGGTGCCGGAGCCGTCTGCAAAATAGAGGGTCATGTAGCCCAGGGACGGATTATTCTCACGAACCACGCCTGTGGCCATGCCCTTATCCTCAAGGAGAGCGGCGTTCACAAGATCAAAGCTCTCCACCAATCCGTTTTTCACAGTAAGAATATAATCGCTGCGGGCTTTAACCGTACTGAGATCCCCCACCGATCCGCTGTCGTATACTCTTGCTGAATTGCTCACCGAATAGCGATCCGCAGCACCGGTGGGCTGCAGGTTATTGAGGGTTTTGGAATCCAGTGTGCGTATATCGGGATACGGCAGCTCCAGGTACCGTGAAAACTCAACCGTCTTGCCCGTGGTGTCCACCTGGCCCACACGGCCCAGATAATAGCGGGTACCTTCGGAGGGTATAACCTGAATGAATACGACCTCGTTGGCGGCATTTGAAATATAACGGATAAAATCGCCCGGTTTAAGGGTATCCAGAAGGCCCAGGCTTCCGCTTTTCAGCACCACCGACGAGGATAACAGGGTGTTGCTTTGTCCTGTCTGCTCGTTTTTGCCGCTGGACAGCTCCTCCGTCCCGTTAAGGGTATGAAGATCCCCTCCGCTGCTGCGGATATTTAACGTGGTTGTGGTACGGTTATTGCCGTTGGACATATCCTTGCCGGATATAATATCTTCTACGGTTCCTGTAAACTTCTCATAGCCTAAGCGGGTAAAAAGTACCGGCTCGGCATTGACAATAATCTGAGCCAGCTCGGCACGTGTAACGGACGCCTTGGGCCTGAAATAGCCATTGGTGTCACCGCTCATGATTTTGTTTTGCAGCAGGGCCTCAATTTGGGGTATGCGATGGGGATTGGACTGATTCCAGTCCCTGTAGGAGTTAAAGATATTGGTTTGGGAATTGACGGGTGCCAGCTCCATTACCGAAGCGGCGTAATAGGCCAAATCCTCCCGGGTAACGGCAGCCGAACGGTTAAAGGTCGAGCCTGTCCCGGTTTGTCCTAAAGCGGCATAATAATCCTGAAGAGTGATTAAGCCGTCGTTATAGGCTAATTGAATGTAGCCGTCGGACCACATGCGCGGTGCGGGATACAGCCTTGCATTGGCTGCCCTGGCAAGATCCAGAGCCTCTGCGGCCTGCTGAGCCTCCGCTTCCCTGCCCACCATATTGTAGACGGCGGCAAGGGCCTGATCCACGCTCAGGGTATTTTGAAGCCCAAAAACCCGGGTTCCGGCTGAGGTAAGACTGCCCTTCAAAAGCTCGAGAGCTCCCGTTTCATAAACGGCATCTCTTGCAAAGGATGTGGAATTGCGAACATCGGTATAGGAAATATTGCTAAGAAGCGCGGAAGCCTTAAGCGTTCCGCTGAAGGTTCTTGCCGGGGTTTCACTCGTGGCCCCCGCCGCCGTAAGATATCCCGGCGAAATGCAACCGATTGCCAGGCAGGCGGCAAGTCCTGCCGCAAGGACTTTTTTATATAAGCGCAATGGTGCTGCCTCCATTCAAGATAAAATCTGCTATAGGTGATATCGGCATGAACAGGCAGCTTATAAATCTTTTTTACGTTACTCTTTGATTACAAAATGCGGCTCAAAAAGGCTTTGGTGCGTTCGTGGCGCGGTCTGGTAAAAATTTCCTCAGGTGTTGCTTCCTCAATACAGCGGCCTTCGTCCATAAATATGACCCTGTCGGCCACCTCCCTGGCAAAGCCCATTTCATGAGTTACAACAATCATGGTCATCTTTTCGCGGGCAAGCTTTTTCATAACCTCCAGAACCTCGCCTACAAGCTCGGGATCCAGGGCGGAGGTGGGCTCATCGAAAAGCATGGCCTTAGGCTTCATGGCAAGCGCCCGGGCAATGGCTACGCGCTGCTGCTGCCCGCCTGAAAGTCTGGACGGATAAACATCGGCCTTGTCACTGAGTCCGACGCTTTTAAGAAGCTCCAGGGCTTCCTCACGGGCTTTGTCCTTGGGAACCTTCAAAACATGGACAGGCGCTTCCATGACATTTTGCAGCGCCGTCATATGAGGAAAAAGGTTGAAGCGCTGAAAAACCATACCCACTTCCGAGCACAGCTTTAGTACCTTTTTATGAGGAATGCGTACCAGATCCTTATTATCCTTCCGCTCATCCATTATTTCGTTATCAATAATGATTTTCCCCGTGGTAATGCGTTCAAGGTGGTTAATGCACCGTAAAAGGGTGGATTTTCCCGATCCGCTGGGGCCAATGACGCATACGACCTCGCCCTTGCTGACGGTAAAATCAATGCCCTTCAAAACCTGAAGAGTACCAAAGGATTTATGAATATTTTCCATTCTAATCATATTGAAGCCATCCCCTGCCGTTTTTTTCTCCGTTCCTGGTTATAAATACTTCGGTTTTTATTCGTAAATCGAGTATTTCTTTTCCAGCTTCTCAAAAACATAGGTAAAAATGGTGGTTAAAAACAGATAAATCACTACTGCCGGAAGGTAATAAACAGGATCTCCCGTTGAATTGGTCATTTGCCGGGTAACACGAAGAAGCTCTGTTATGCTCACGGCGGACACCAGGGAGGTATCCTTAAGAAGCATGATAAACTCATTGCCCACCGGCGGTATCATTCGCCTTATGGACTGCGGAATAATAACGCGCATCATAGCCAGCCTGGAATGCATGCCAAGAGCTTTTGAAGCTTCCAGCTGTCCCTTGTCGATGGACTGAATTGCCGCCCGGATAATTTCTGCAAGATATGCCGCCGAGTTGAGGCCAAGGGCCAGAATGGCAGCGAAATACTCATTCATGCGAAAAGCGTTATTAAAGAGCTTGGGGGCAATAAAGTAAATAAAATAGATTTGCAGGAGCATGGGGGTTCCCCGGAAAATCCATATGTAAGTCCAGCAGAAGCCCTTAACGGGCTTTATGCGCGATATCCTTCCCAAGGCAAGAAACAGGGCAAGAACAACACCTACTATTATGCTTGTAAATGTAAGGAAAAGGGTTTTTCCTGTCGCCTCCATTAAGATAGGCCAGCTTGAAATAATACGTTCCAATGATTGTGGCATACTTAAACACCTCGCAGAATGGTATCCCGCGGTTAAGGCCCGGGATTACCCGTCAGCCTGCCGAACCGCTAAACGCGCATGTGTCCTGCACTGGCAGGACACATGCTTTGTTTGTTAAAATAATTGTCATCTCACATTATTGGTAACTTGGTCTTGCAGCTCTTGCAGCCTTACGGTGCAATAGAATCAATACAGATTCTCGTCAATATTGGAGGTGAAATCCTTTCCACCGAACCAGGTCTTGGAAAGCTCGCCCATCTTGCCCTCGGTCTGAAGCTCGGTGAGGGCCTTCTGGAACTCGTCTTTAAGAGCGGTATTTCCCTTTTTAAGGCAAATGGAGATGGGTTCGTTGGTAAGCTGGGTAGAGGTAATAACATACTTGTCGGGATATTTGGTGGCATAGTCGATGGCTACGGCGTAGTCAACAACCACACACTCAATGTTTCCGGAATTCAGCGCCTCAAAGGTCTGGATAATCTCGTCATACTGCTTGAGCTCAAACTTCATTGTCTCAAGCTGCTTGGCGCAGGCTTCGTCAGCGG
>JAEXPO010000316.1 GCA_023446675.1 Bacillota bacterium
TTTCTATAAGCGAATACAGGCATTGGGAAGAAACCCATTGCTACCTATTGCTTGGCTCTGAAAAGGCCCTTTTAATCGATACCGGTTTGGGTGTAGGCGATATTGGAGAAGTTGTAAAAGGAATTACTGATAAGCCCGTCCAGGTGGCAACAACCCATATACATTGGGATCATATCGGTGGCCACAGCTATTTTACGGATATCGCAGTGCATGAATCGGAAAAGGATTGGCTGTGTAATAAATTTCCTATTCCCCTATCCGTGGTAAAGACCAATTTACTAAGAAAGCCCTGTGACTTCCCTTCCGATTTTGATATTGAACACTACCGTATCTATCAGGGGGAACCCAATACCCTTCTTCATGACAGAGATATTATCGATATCGGAAACAGAAAAATACAGGCCATACATACGCCGGGGCATTCTCCCGGGCATCTTTGCTTCTATGAAAAGGAACGTCGCTATCTCTACACCGGAGATTTAGTTTATGCAGGCTGTCTGGATGCTTTTTACCCTACCACGGATCCTCTGCTGTTTATGAATTCCGTAAAAGCAGTAAAAGCTTTACCCGTTAAAAGGCTGCTTCCCGGACACCATCAATTGAATATTCCCGTTACTCTCATCGAAGAGATAGATAAAGGCTTTGAAAAGATTTTTTCAGAAGGAAAATTATCCCAGGGAAGCGGAATATTTGATTTCAACAATTTTCAAATACACCTTTAATAAAAAACTACGGCGCAGTCTGACGACTGCGCCGTATGCTTTATATAAATGCTTATTTATTCAAGGAACCAAAACTTAAAGTTAAACTTTAAGTTAATGGCCTATTGGTGCAGCCTTAGTGGAGCTTCTGTCCGCCTTGATCCTGTGCGATCTCTTTAATGGAGGTAACCAGGGCTGCCATATTCTGAATTTCAGAAGGAATAATAATTTTGGTAGCTTTGCCGTCCGCTGCTTTCTCAAAAGCCTCCAGGCTGCGAATAGCAATAACTTCCTTGCTGGGTTCGGATTCGCGAATCATGCGAAGGCCTTCCGCCGTAGCATGCTGAATTTTGAGAATAGCTTCTGCTTCGCCTTCCGCTCTTCGAATGGAAGCTTCTCTTGCCGCCTCGGCCTTCAAAATAACAGATGCCTTTTCTGCTTCAGCTTCCAGGATTACCGACTGCTTTCTGCCTTCCGAGACCAAAATAGCGGAGGTCTTTTCACCTTCTGCTCTTAAGATGGCTTCACGGCGTTCACGCTCGGCACGCATCTGCTTCTCCATGGCAGCCTGTATATCTGAGGGAGGAATAATGTTCTTAACCTCTACACGATTGATTTTAATGCCCCAGGGATCCGTAGCTTCATCAAGAATAATACGCATCTTGGTATTAATAATATCTCTGGAGGTAAGAGTCTGATCCAGCTCCAGCTCGCCGATAATGTTACGAAGAGTGGTTGCCGAAAGGGTTTCAATAGCTATCAGGGGACGTTCCACACCATAAGTATAGAGCTTGGGATCGGTAATTTGAAAATAAACAACCGTATCAATCTGCATGGTTACGTTATCCTTTGTGATAACAGGCTGGGGCGCAAAATCCAGAACCTTTTCCTTAAGTGATACGCGGTTCGGAATTTTTTCAATGAGTGGAATTTTGATGTGGAGACCCACAGTCCAGGTGGCACTGTAGGCTCCCAACCGTTCAACGATATAAGCCTGTGCCTGGGGTACAATTTTAATGTTGCTGACGACCAAAATGATCAGAACAGCTATGAGAAATAGTATGATATACATGATGATACCTCCTGAAAAATTATTGATTATCCGGAACGGCTTCCGGACTTACAATCAGCTTTACACCTTCAATGGCTTTAATAACAACTTCCGTATCCTTGGGAACAAAATCCCTTTCACGGCACACGGCGCTCCAAACCTGCCCCTTCACCTTAACCTGTCCGGTGGCAAACTCTGTAATGTCCATGATAACAATGGCTTTTTGGCCAATGATGAGATCCAGATTGGTTTTGTTTTTACCAATCTTTAAGTATTTAACCGCCAAAGGCCGGGTGAAAATAACCAGCAGAACGGAGGTAATGAGAAACACTGTAATCTGGCTCCACAGAGGCAATCCAAAAAGTGCAAAAACAAATGCGACCAGCGAACCTGCTGCAAACCAGATGGAGGTGAGACTCACAGTGGCTCCTTCTATTGCGAGTAAAACAATCAATAGTCCAAGCCAGGTATAAACGGCATATTCCATTTGCCAAACTCCTTTCTCTTTATCAAGGGCGAAGTGCTTTTGTCGGATACATCCATTCAAAACACCCTTGCCTTGGTACCGTTACTAATACATAGTTACCCAAAGACAAGACCTGGCTAACAAATTTTCAGTCTGCCTTTATTATGCAAAAAGGCTAACGAAGCTTTTAAAAACATCTTCTCCGGCGACATACCCGGACATTGCAAATTCCGCCGCATGGACAAACAGCATAATTACGCCCCGGCTCTGCTGAGGCATTCACTCTGTCAATTCCCGGTTACAATTATTTGCTATAATCCCAATAAGCACCAAAGCTTCCCATGATATAAGTGATAAACCGTATTGTAAGGACTGCTATTTCAGCCACCGGTGAGCCACGCCTTTTTCCTATGAATTCATGCCCACAGGGTTCCCTTTGAAAAGGAATATTAGTCTTCCGGGAGTTAGTCTTCCAGGAGCGGTTTATAGACACTCCTTTTCTCCAGTGACCAGACAGGATCGGAAAAAGCGCCCTCAGGAGTATTTTTTAAAGCATTCTGGTAATCGTAGACTCTGGCATCAATGACATCAATAAAATGCAAGAGCTCCGCCTCCAGAAACATTGGCTTTTTGGGGCTTCCATATTCTGCTTCATAATGATGGCTCACAATCATGTGCTTTAACAGAAGCATGACTTCATGGGAAGCTCCGATTTCCCTTCCCGCCCTGTCCAGCTCTTCAACTCCCATAATAATGTGACCCAGCAGCTGACCTGTTTTTGAATACTCGGCGATTCCCAGCTCGTTTGCCGACAATTCCCCTATTTTAGCCAGATCATGAAGAACGACACCGGCATAAAGCAAATCCGTATTAACACCGTCGTAAACCCCTGCAAGGGCTTTAGCGCTTCTTAGCATGCGCACCAGATGATACAAAAGTCCGCTTCGCATGGCATGATGAAGCGATTTGGCCGCAGGATAATACATAAGCTCCTTTTCCTTCAAATCAAGCATATGCATGACTACCCCGCGAATTTCATGATTTTTAATATCCGCGACAAATTTATAGATTTCCTCAAGCATATCTTCCGGAGCAAGGGGTGCTGCCGGAACAAATTCAGAAATAAGTTTCTGATCCTCTTCGTCAGCAAGCCTTAGCTTTCCGATGCTGAGCTGAAGCGCATCCTTCCACATATCCACTCTTGCGTTGACATAATAGAGCTTATTTATGACAAGCTGTGCCCGATCGTTTTCATTGGAGTCCCACCACTTGGCGTTGACATCTCCCGTACTGTCCATAAAAGTCATATCAAGATAGCTTTTCTTATTTGCAGAGGTTTTTAAGTCTACAGCTTTAAGTATGTAAATGCCGTTTGCTGTTTCTCCCGGCTTGAGCTCGCCTATTTTTATTCCCTGAAACTTCACTTTAGCCTTCCTTTATCCTTGTAATTATAATTCTAATGTAAAAACAATTGATGTGAAAATCATATATCCCAAATATCCAAAATGCGGTATTCAAGATGCCTTGCCAGATCCACCTCCTGATGCTGGGCAAGCATTTTCCCCTGATCATCCATGACAATACGCACCACCGGCCTGGCAGGAAAATCCGAATTGTTGCGGGCTATCAGCCCTTTTTCTCCGGAATTAAGAACTACCGCCGTTCCCACCGGATAATAGGCTACATGTCTGATAAAGGCATCCAGAACATTCTTGTCGAAATGCCTTTGGCTTAAGGAACACATGTAATCCACGACCTCATGGGGAAGCATTTTTTGCCTATAAACACGATCGCTGGTAAGCGCATCAAATACATCTGCAACTGCGACAATACGTGCCGAAAAGGGAATGTCATTTCCCTTTAGCTGGTGGGGATAGCCGCTGCCATCCATTCTTTCATGGTGACAAAGAGCTATAAGTGCCACACTCGGGGGTAAATTCCTGGAATTTTTAATAACCTCATAACCGTATTCCGTGTGTTTCTTTACCTCGATAAATTCATTTTTCAAAAGGCTTGAGGGCTTTTGAAGTATTTCATAGGAAACAGACATCTTCCCTATATCATGCAGAAGAGCACCTGTAGCCAAATCCTTCAGGCTTTCGCCTTTCAAGCCCAGAGCGCTTCCTGTGATAATAGACAAAATGCATACGTTCACACTGTGAGAAAAGGTGTAATCATCGATGCTGCGTATGTCGGATAATGCTGCAAGGATTAAATCTTCCTTTAAAATGTTATTTATTAACGTGTCTACCAGATCAGTAATTTTTTTACCATCCACGGATATTTTTACAGAGGGCAATGTAAGCAGCTGTTTAACCTGTGTCTTGACGTCCGTTAAAATTTCTTCCTTAACAAGCTCGGGGACTTCAATTCCAAGGGATAGCCGGTCCTCCGCGTAAATTTCCGTAATGCCGTGATTTTTTAGTTTATTAACTATTTCTTCGTTGATTTTCGTCCCGGCAGTTAAAAGTACAAGACCATCCAGGGTATGAATGGTTCGTGC
>JAEXPO010000386.1 GCA_023446675.1 Bacillota bacterium
CCGCGTATTGTCTCTCTCTGATTTTTAAGGCGGCTTCGGAAGTCTTCCTTTTCGAAAACCAGTGCGTTAAGGGAATGTTCAAGAAAGCCATATTCATTAAGGTTGGCAGGATATGCCCCCCCCACCTTCTGAATTGTAGACTGTATCAGATTTTTAAGCGGATCGTAGCTTTTTCGGGCCAAATAGTAGGCAAGAGCAAAGCCTGCGATAAGGCAGGCGCTTACATAAACGATTATTACCGTTTTGAAATGCTTAACCTTCTGAAGGTAGATATCCGAGGGTAAAACCATGATATAGTCCCAGTCCGCAAGCTCGGAACGGATATGAGTCAGGAAAAGCTCCTTGCTGCGGTATTGCTTTTGTAAGGAGCCCTTTTCCTCAAATTCAGCCTCAGCAGCCATAAGCTCCTCAAGAGCCCGCGTATCACCGGTGCCGACAATCTGACCTGAGGAATTATCCCTGACAAACAGCTCCTCCTCCGTAGTCTGGATGCTTTTTAACACTCTTTCATACTCATTCATGTCAATAAGGATCATCATGGTTGCAAGGGGCGACTTTGCTCCGTCCGGCATGGACACTGTCTGAAAAAGCACGATGCTTTCCGCGGCTTGGCCATTTTCATCATTTAAGCCCGCCATCACAAAATCCTTGTAATTGTATTGGCTTGTCTTCTCCAGCCAGGTGTCATAATCGACAGAAAAGGTATTTTCAACAATTTCCCTTAACCTGTCGCTTTCCACCGTATCGTTGTCCGTCATCAGACAATCAATGCGTTGAAAATAAATGCCGATGCTCTTTATAAATTTATTTGAAATCATGTACTTGACCAGATCCTTGCGGATTTCATGCATGGCATACAGGATTTCACTGTCGGCAGGCGGTTTCTTATAAACGAGGGACTGTACCTTTTCATTAATGGATATCTCTCTTCCGATTTGATAAATTTCACTCATCTTCCCGTCCAATATGATCTTCAATTGATTCAGAGAGGCCTCATGAACCTTCTCAACCTGGTTGTTGACTATATCCACCGTATCCAGGTAGACGAACAGACCGATAACCAGAGGAAAAATAAGAATCAGGGTATAGTAAATCACCCATTTATTAAAAGTGCTCCTGTTACGCTTTTGAATCACTCGTGCTTTCACAAATGCCCTCCTGTAGAATGGAGTGTTCATGCAAGCTTTAATAATAAAGAACCGCCTGCCGTCAAATGATTTAGTTTTACGGGATTCCCAAAGCCTTAGTTTGCCTGCGGCATCTTTAGCATAAAGGGCCTCCAATTGGAATAAATGTCCGTAAGCTTAGTAAAATAATAATCATAAATCGGCTTTACAGCTGCCTTATCAGCCATGCGGCAGTCATTTCCAAGGATCATGACGTCGTAATCGCCTGCGTAGGCCTCCCATTTTACCAGCCCCTCTCCGTTAGGATTACCGGTTTTCACAAAATTTGACCAATACCCCATAATTTGCCGCATAAAGGAATAATCCTTATCCACCCATTTATAATCGCTGAAGGGTGCCCGGCCTCCCTTATCCACGTTGCCGAAAAGATAGGGCATCTCCGTACAGTGCAGACAGCCGTAAAGCTCCCCGTCTTCGTTTTCCGCCTGCTTGGTATTGAGAAAAACAAAGGCCCTTCGCCCATATTTCGCGCAAAGCTGGCCAACCCGTATCGAACCCATCAGCATGATGTCGGAGGCAATGGTAGAGGCCTGCCGGGCCGCCTGCCGGGGTGTTTGAGCCGGATACCAGGCCCTCATCCTGTCCGCGTTATCACCGAATACCGTGTCGATATACTGATGGTATTCGGCAAGAGGTATGCCCTCCGGGCCGCTTACGGGGAACTCCTGAGCGCAGCTGCCGATAATAACCTCCACATCGTTGAACTCACCCCGTTCCATAATATCATGAATTCGGTCCGGTAAAAACCATCCGTCAATGCAGAAATTGAAGGACATGATGTCCTTTCCAACCCTGTCGAAAAGCTCCCATGCCTCCCTTTTGCGAAGCTCGGCAATGCTGGAGCACCCTATTTTTTCCATATAGGCGATACCCCGCCGCTCCATTTCTTCCCGTGAAACCGGCTGCATAAACCCCCAATAAATGGGCCCGCTTATAATGCTAATCCGTTTGAACAGCCCCTTCATCAAGGGTGAGGCAAGAATGGCTCCGCAGGCTGCGGCGCCTCCGGACTGTCCCGAAAGGGTCACATTTTCGGGATCGCCTCCGAAGGCTTCAATATTGTCCCTTAGCCACATGGCGGCCTTTCTCATGTCCAAAAGCCCATAGTTGCCGCTGTACCCCTCCCGGGTTTCCGCGGTAAGCTCGGGATGTCCGAAAAAGCCAAAAAAGCCAAGTCGGTAGTTAAGGGTTACCACCACCACACCCTTTTCCCTGGCAAAATCCGCTCCCTGGCAGACATCCTCCACACCCGAGCCCGCAACAAGCCCGCCGCCGTGAATCCACATAAATACCGGGAGCTTTTCATCGGCTTTTTTCGCGGGAGTCCATACGTTTAAATAAAGACAATCCTCTTCATATTGAGAATTAGGCCGTAAAGAGCCCGGCTCGTTTACAGTCTGTATGGCGGCTGCCCCAAATTTTGTGGCGTCGCGAACGCCTCGCCAGCAGCCGGGATCCTCCGGCGCTCTGAACCGCCTCTCTCCTACCGGCGGAGCGGCATAGGGAATGCCTCGAAACACAAGAACCCCCTTGTCCTCACAGCCCTGAAGCTTACCCTGTCTAACATTAACCTGAGCCTTTTCAAAATTCTCCATAACTTCACTCTCCCTATTAATTTAGATGATATATACTCGTTACTGCAAAACTTACTTCCTCGGGAATAGGACTGAACCTGTTCGGTTCCGACTGAAACAGGCCGGGCGGGAGATCGTGTCTCCAAGCCCAGCCTGTATGGCTGAATATCCCTTCGTATTGGATTGCGGGGGATACCTCAGTAAAATAGCCTCAATTTCATTTACGGCTGTTATATCTGTCAAGCGCCGCCTGCTGCAGTTTAATGGCTTCCTCAACATTCATGGACTTCAGCTTGCTGATAAAATTATCATAGGTGGATAGAGGTTCCACGCCCATGATATATTTTACGGTCATTTCCTGAACATAGGTATCGGCGTCGCCGATAATGGAAGCATAGGCGCTGCCTTCCTCGGTCGTCATGGTAATAGGAGGCATAACATAATCATTGTCAGCCTGATCCCAAATACCCATAGCGTCGTTCTGCTCCTGGGAATTGGTAACATAGGTTCTGCTCCAGTCGCATATGTAGGGTCCCGAGCCAAGGGCATAGCATTCTAAAAGCTCAACCAGAGTCATGCCCTGAGGATTGTTGAGCGCTAAATCCGTATACTGGTACTTGCCGTCAACCATGGTGTAGGTTTCACCCTCAATACCGTAGTTAGCCAGCATATTTCCTTCCTCAGAGTACAGATAGTCAAAGTATTTCACCGCGATTTCAGGATACTTGCAGGCTGTGCTTATGGAAAGTGCCACATTGGGAGAGGTTGTGAAGTTGCTCTGTCTGAGATGAACCTTATCGCCCACATTTTTCACGGGGTTAGGTACGGCGACAACGTTAAAGCCCTCCTCCTCCGAATTGGCCTTGAGCAGCGGGAAGAAGGCCTGGGGAACCATAAAGGAGCCGGAATCCTTCGACGCTCTGGAAATTTGATCGTTAAAGGAGCTGTTGGTCAAAAAGTCCTTATCGATAAGGCCCTCCGCATACCACTGGCTCATCATGGT
>JAEXPO010000461.1 GCA_023446675.1 Bacillota bacterium
CCGTGGGACTTCGCCCTTCGGTGGAGGCAGGCTTTCATTCCATCCTTAAAAAGTATGTTATCCACACCCATTCGGTTTACGCCAACATGCTTTGCTGCACAACCGGCGGAAAAGACCGGGTGGAGGCTATTTTCAAGGATAAGCCCTATAAGTGCGCCTGGATTCCCTATATTAATCCCGGCTTTTCCCTGACTTTGGCCATGCAGGAGGTTATTGACGCCTGTGTGGACACTACGGGCCGGTTTCCTTTGGTTTTCTTTATGGAAAACCATGGTCTTGTAGTTACTGATGACGACAGCAAGGCTTGCGTTGCAAGGCATCAGGAGGTTAACGAAACCATCAAAGCAGCCCTTGGCCTCACAGAGCCTTTTCCCCAGCTTGTGCTGGAGGAAGCCGCCGACGGCGCCGCAGTCAGCCGGACGCCCTTTTTAAAGAGCTTCTTTGAGCAACAGGGCCTATCGCCTTCCTTTTTGGAGGATACCAAGCTTTACCCCGATCAACTGGTTTACTTAAACGACGGCGTGGCTGTCAACGGTATTACCAACGGGGCGCCGGGAGCATCCGTAAAGCTTAATATCGCTACTCCGGAAGGCTCCTTGCTTTACACCGTCAGCCCATCGGAGGCTCTTACCCTGGAGGAAAGCCTTTTGGCTTATGTCTACCTGGTAGATGCCATGAAACGCGTCGGCCTTCCCATACAAACCATGACCGCCGCAGCCGTTTCCTTTATTCGCAACTGGGAAAGCGAGGCTTACAGAAAGAGCCTCAGCCAGAAGAAATAAGTCAAATCATTTGAACAGGCGGGGTGAAAATCACCTCGCCTGTTTGCTTGTCGCCCATTTGCAGCGACCATTTTTTCGTAAGCTAATCCGGCTAAAGGAAGACCAGAAGTAAAAAAACATCTAAAGCGCTACCTCACTTTGTTTGGGACAGATACCACCCAGGCCGCTCCCCTCTAAGCCTAAATTAAATGTTCTGACTTCCCGATATATGTATGGTGGGATATATAAATGAATACAAAAGTTAAATGGAGATAAATAAATGGAAAGACTTAGCGAGGGAAACAACACGTTTGGGGCAGGTACGGTTATCTTCTCAGAGGGCAGGAATGCACAGGAGCTCGGGCTTTTGCTCCGAGGCAAAATTGATGCCTTTGTCTCCTCCTCCGACTCCAGCGACGAAGCCCCCAATTCTGGGGATAAGAGCTTTAAGCTTTTTTCCATCAGTCAAAGTCTTTTTATTGGTGTTAATGACCTTTATATGGCTTCAAAGCATTCCCTGAGCTATCGGGCTGCCGATGAGGTTTACCTTCATGTCAATCATGTGGAAAATCATGGTCAGCTGCTTCAGCTTTTAAAATCACGTAAGGAATATGCTTCCTATTTTGTACACTCCATCGCTTATCTTATCGACAAATCCTATTCTGCTTATGACAGGCTGGGGCGCTTTACCCTACAGCTTGACATTATAACACGGAATCTGGCTGTATTTCTTTGGTCACTCCGGGACAGGGCCGGCCTTCCTCTCACTGCCGACACGCCCTTTATGGAGGAGACACTGGAGGCTTATCAGAGCGTTCAGGATAAAGATTACAGAATTCCCACAGACTTTCAGCCTTCCTATATGGAACGGGATCACGGAGAGCTTTCAGGCGAGAATTCCCGCAGCGGTGAGGATCTGGATGAAATGAAAATTCGTTACTATGCCCAGCTTCTTAATCTTCCGGTAGATCTTCGCAAGGAGTTTTTCGGCTCTGACGACACCGTGGTTGGTTACCATTGCTATGATGCCTCACGCTGCCTTCAGCAAATTCTTACAACCGTGAAGGCCTGCTTTAGAATGGCGGAGGGCTGCTTTTCCCGCCTTCTCGCACCTGGGGATAAAGGACTTATTCCCGATTACTGCAAGCTGCTCACCGGAGCGGACAGTGCCCATGCACAGGCTGCTGCTCAGACCGTTACCTATATGCTTGAGAAGATCAAGGATACCGCGGGAAGCTTTCAGGAGCAGTATGCCTATAAGGCCGATCTGGATTTAAGAGCTTTGCTTGAGCTTAGAAAACGGCTTCAGGCCTATGAAGGACGGGTACAGGTTCGAGAGGACTCTCAGGAGATTTCGGGCCGTGTCACCCAATTACCCGAGGAGCTTGTGGACAGTGCGGAAAAACTCCTGGCCTATTCCGAAATCGCACCTGAAAAAGCATGTATTATCCGTCAAAGTCTGGATATGCTTCGCCAGATGGAGGACAAGACCGCACATACCGCAGAGAGCTCAAAGCTGCGCAACAGCGTCGTCCCCCTTTACTTTGAGGTTTATGAGGCCGTATTTAAAAGGGCCCGGGCCGAGGGAAACAACAGCCGCCTTGTAGATATGTTTTTGAATTACGGTTTTTTTGATGAAAAGCTTCTCTTCGTAGATCAGTCGGTCATGCTGTATGAGCAGTCCGAAAATCGTTCCAAGGCGCCAAGCTCACTGGTTTACACCTTGCGTGACTGGCTGGAAGCCGTCTATACCATGGAAAAGGATCCTTCCGTCAACGAGTTTCAGGAGGATTATTTTGATACCTTCCGAATGATGAAAAAACGGGGAGAGATTACCGAAAAGGAAAAACCTGTGTATGAAGCCGATGCCAACAGACGCCTTCATTTTGAAATAATAAATATGTTCCGGGTAAATCACAAGCTTTGCCATGGCAGAATCAGCTCCTATTTCCCCTTTCTCCACAGTGATATGATTGCCTCCGATATACCCAGAAGCATGGTTAAGGCTGAAATGCTCCAGGAATGCCTCGAACGAATACTCCAGGTGGATTATTCCGCGTTTCATCGTGAGGTGTCTTACAGAAACGCAGAAAAGGGCATTGAAAAGCTCTTTATCATGAAGGAGGTCAAGCCTGAAATTATTCTTATGCCCATCTATGGCTCCCGGGCCATTATGTGGCAGGAAATCACAGGCCGAAACAAGGGAACACCGGCACGTTTTATCTTCCCGGCGCTTACGGACAGAGATTTGTATGAGCTGCTGCTCTCGGTAATGGGTAATTTCCGCTGGGAGCTGTGCCGTACGGTAATGGGAGTGAGCTGGAACGATATAACGCAAAAATCCCTTACCTCCGAATATACCGATTACATACAGTTTTTTAATAAGAATATCGAGCTTCATGAGGAAGTAAAGGCGCAAATAAAGGGCCAGGTTCAAAAGTATCATAACAAAACCCGTGATATTTTCACCTTTGACTATAAACAATGGATTAATTATGAGGCTAACGGTTATATGCGCTTAAACAAGGTGTCCAGGCGTATACTGTACCGTCATTGCCCCTTCTCAAGAGAAATTCGCAATAACCTGGCCAAGCAGCCCATCTATCTGGAAATAGATTCCCGGTTTCAAATTGAGCGGGCCAAACAGATACGGCAGATTGAGGGTCAGTACAGGCAGTTTTTCAAAGGCGGCCCTATAACGGATTCTGCGCTGGCGGAAAACCTGAGTTTTTATAAGGATCTGTAAAAAACGTATTTATTGAGCTCTCTAAGGTATTTTTTTTCTTACATATCAAAAGGTTCATCCCCTTGTCCGGCGGCAATACAGCACCAGACAGGGGACGGCACAATCACCCAAATATCGCCGCAGGCTATTCTTAAGCTTGCCATTATGCTTTAGCCGAGAAATTTACAGGTGTTTATTTTCTGGTACGGCATGCCGATTCCATTGCGTGATCCATTGATTTCAATAATCATAATCTCTCCCGTTTTATGACTAAAAGCTTTTTTTATCAGCTATCCCAGCTATAAAAACAGGGAAAATACCATATATTTTCTTATTTTTATCTGCTAATCTTCTTGATAACCCTTTTTATAAACGCTATGATAGAAATAACAACGAATTTAGACACATTCTGAC
>JAEXPO010000510.1 GCA_023446675.1 Bacillota bacterium
ATATATTCCATACCGATATAAATGCCCCTTCGCTCCTGGCAAAGCTCCATAATATTACCCACATATTCGGTGGGAGACATGATGGTGGCCTTAACAATAGGCTCTTCCATGGATTCAATAATGGTAACGTCAGGCATATTGGTGGGGTTATCCAGCTCAATGATTTCGCCGCTGGTCTTTTTTATTTTATAGATAACGCTGGGAGCTGTGGTAATAAGATCCAGATTGTATTCCCGCTCTAAACGCTCCTGAATAATTTCCATGTGAAGCAGACCCAAAAAGCCGCAGCGGAAGCCAAAGCCCAAAGCAACGGAGGTCTCCGGCTCAAACATGAGAGCCGCGTCGTTAAGCTGGAGTTTTTCCAGTGAATCTCTTAAATCTCCGTATTTGGAGCCGTCGGCGGGGTAAATACCGCAAAAAACCATGGGAACGGCCTTCTTATAACCTTCAAGAGGCTCCTTTGCAGGCTTTTCAGTAGTGGTAATGGTATCGCCAACCCGGCAGTCCCTCACGTTTTTAATGCTTCCGCACACAAAGCCCACCTCACCCGACAGAAGCCTGTCGGAAGGAATAAGCCCTCCGGGACGCATATAGCCAAGCTCAGTTACGATAAATTCCTTGCCCGTATGCATCATTCGGATGGACTGGCCCAGGGCGATACTGCCCTCCTTTACCCTTACATAAGCCACGACACCCTTGTAGGTATCGTAGTAGGAATCAAAAATAAGGGCGCGGGTAGGCGCGTTTTCATCCCCCTTGGGGCTTGGAACAAGCTTCACAACCTTCTTTAAAACGTCAGCCACGTTCAGGCCGCTTTTAGCGGAAACCAGAGGGGCATCGGAGGCTTCAAGGCCGATAACATCCTCAATTTCGCGTTTAATTTCCTCCGGACGGGCGCTGGGCAAATCCACCTTATTAATGACCGGCATGATTTCAAGATTGTGCTCAAGGGCCAAATAGACGTTGGCCAGTGTCTGAGCCTCAATACCCTGAGATGCATCCACAACCAGAATAGCGCCTTCACAGGCTGCAATACTCCTTGAAACTTCATAATTAAAGTCCACATGTCCGGGAGTGTCAATTAAATTAAAGATATACTCCTCACCGTTCTCATCCTTATAGATCATGCGAACAGCCTGAGCCTTTATGGTAATACCCCGTTCCCGTTCAATATCCATATTGTCCAGGACCTGGGCCTCCATTTCCCTTTCGGTAAGAGCGCCTGTGAGTTCCAGAAGCCTGTCCGCCAGAGTGGATTTACCGTGATCAATATGCGCTATGATGCAAAAATTTCTGATTCTTTCCTGTCTGTTTCCCATCCGTTAACCTCAATGCTCCGTATATTTCATGAATAGGACGTATCAAGCGAGGCAATGAACCTCGTGCACCGAATAGAGAACTCTTCCGGTACGGTAACTTATTATATCATAGGAGGCTGTGTCATAAAAGGGAGAGTTTACTTGGGTACTATTGTCACAAAGCATTCATTCATGGCTACCTGAGAGGACACGTAGGCATAGCCCATTTTATCCAGCTCCGCTTCAAACCAGGGCGGCAAATGATCCAAAACAATCTCCAGCCTCTTAAAGTCTACCTCCTTTAAAAAGGGCAGCAGCGCTTTTTTGGTGGACAGCTCCGGCCGGTTCATCAATAGGGTTTTCATGTTAAGGGAGTAGCAGCCGTCCTCCGTTGTTTTTTCCGGGAAGTAGGGATTCGTGTTCTGGGTTGCCGCTAATGCGGCATTTCTGGCCGCCTCGGCCTCTTCCTCTCTAAGTACCGCATTGAGAAAGGCTTCCGGTACGCCGTCAATCTCATAGCTGTTAAAGTCACCGGCTTCTAAAAGATGATAAAGCTGGCCTGCAATTTCCTTTGCCACAAAAACCCGGGAATCACTGAGGGAACTCAACATGGTGCTGATGCTCCGGCGTATATCTCCTACGCTTTTGATTTCCTTCAGGGTAAAGGGAATGGACTGCTCCACATGCCAGATATTACCAACCTTACTATAGCATTTCACATATCCTTCGTCATCCAGCCCTGCCGTTCGGCCCTGGCTTGTAACAAATACGGCGATTGATTTCATCGATTCAGCCGGCCTCCTTTTCAACCTTTGAAAATCCGTCTAACATGGCTTTATTGCCGCTAATTATACCTTATGCCCGAGGGAATTTCAAATGAAAAGTTCAGTGCTGTGAGACCATCCCTTTTTGCTGTTTTCCAATGCCTAAACCAGGCTGTAGCCGTAACCCAAGCGGACTATATGCCCCCAACTATAACCAATAGGCAGGAAGCGGGTTTCATTCATCATATTTGGCAGGATTACCGACTATGCTATAAAGGTGAGTCCTTTTATGATCAAGGCTTTAATTATGAATTTTCATACTTCCTTAATGGCTATTTTGACAGCCCTGCTTGCAGGGCTCTGCACCGGGCTTGGAGGCATCCTGGTTCTGCTTTTTAAGCGCATCCCTGAAAAAATGCTGTCCCTGATGCTGGGCTTTTCCGCCGGAATAATGCTTTACCTGTCCTTTATAGAGATATACGAGGAAGCCCAATCCCTTCTTGTCAGCACTCAGGGAGACCTTAAAGGAAAGCTCGTCACGGTCCTGGCCTTTTTTTTGGGCGCCCTTATCACCGTACTCATCCATGAGGGGGTACCGGAACCGGCCCTTACCCATTCACCTTTTTCTTTTGATGCCAATGACAGCCTTACCGGAAAAGGCTCAGCCATTCTTTCAGCTTCCAGGTTCAAAGGGCTTGGACGCATTTACAAAACAGGTGTTTTTACAGCTTTGGCCGTAACGCTCCATAATTTCCCCGAGGGCATGGCAGCTTACATTTCAGGCATCAAGAGCACGGGGCTTGGCACCTCCATCGCACTTGCCATTGCCATACATAATGTTCCCGAGGGGGTGGCCATTGCAGTTCCCGTTTATTATGCCACCGGCTCAAGGAAAAAAGCCTTTTCCATGGCAATCCTTTCAGGCTTGTCCGAACCCCTGGGAGCTCTGTTAACCGCACTCATCCTGGGTCCTGTCATTACCGATTTTTTATTCGGTGTAATACTTGGCGCGGTAGCCGGAATTATGGTTATTATCTCCATAATAGAGCTTCTTCCCGCCGCCCGGGAATCGGGAGGAAACTTTTTATCCGTTATGGGGCTTCTTATGGGAATGGCTGTTATGGCAGCCAGTATTCTGTTTCTTGGCCTTGGCCCAATAAACTGAAATTAAACAGTATAGAAAAAGGATCGGCATTGCCGATCCTTCATGCTGTCAAGAAAGTACGCCGGACAGCTCAGCCTTGCTTATTCCTTCTGGAAGCTTGCACATTCCGTATCCTTTTCAGCTACAGCAGCACTGCCGCATTTGGATACGTTAATCCTGTCCAGATTACAAAGCTGCTCATTTTTTGCATGATACCTGCATTCCGTTACGGAACATCCGATGGATTTGTTTGGTCCCATACTTTCACCTCCTAAACAGCACACTTAAGTTCCCCCAACTTACGGAGAACCTGTGTCCAAAAAAATCTTTGAACACAAGCTTATTATGCCACCCGAAGGGTTGAGTTTATGCTACAAAATGTTTTCCTGAAAGTATGGAACAATTTATTTTTTATGCAGCTTAACATAGTCTTTTTATTTTATACCGATATCCATTCGGTAATGTGCTCCAGAAAAATGGATTTTTTTTACAGCTGCATAAGCTTTTTCCCGAGCCTTTTCAAAATCCGGAGCCACCGCCGTTATCCCCAGAACACGACCGCCGGCGGTGAGGATTTTTCCCTCCTTCAGGCTTGTGCCCGCATGGAACACCACCACATCCTTGTCCCCGGCGGCTTCCTTGAGGCCGGTAATTTCAAAGCCTGTGGCATATTCCTCCGGATAGCCGCCGGAAGCCATGATAACGCAAACCGCAGGCTCCTCTCGCCATTCAAGGGAAATGGTGTGAAGCTTTTCATACACCACGGCATCAAAAATATCCAATAAATCGGTTTTAAGGCGTGTAAGAACCACCTGAGCTTCCGGATCCCCGAAACGGGCATTGTATTCCACCACTTTGGGCCCTTTTGGGGTTAGCATAAGTCCAAAATAAATAATGCCCTTAAAGGTGAGGCCTTCCCTGTTAAGTGCCTCAAGCGTGGGAAGATAAATGGTTTCCATGCAAGTCTGCGCTATGGCGTCCGAATAAACCCGGCTGGGAGAAAAGGTACCCATCCCCCCCGTATTAAGGCCCTGATCGTTGTCAAAGGCACGTTTGTGATCCTGTGCGCTGACCATAGGCAGGAGTGTTTTTCCGTCGGTAAAGGCCAGCACCGAAACCTCGGGGCCCGTCATGAACTCCTCGACAACGATTCGGGAGCCTGAGCTTCCGAACTTTTTGTCCTCCATAAGCTCCCTTACGCCGTCCAATGCGGCTTCCCGTGTTTCGCAGATAAGTACGCCCTTACCGGCAGCCAGGCCGTCGGCTTTAAGTACCAGCGGCAGCGACGCCTCACGAACGTAGTCCAGAGCCTCCGGACTGTCGGTAAAGGCTCTGTAGTCAGCCGTCGGTATGCCGTATTTTGCCATTAAAGCCTTTGAAAAGGCCTTGCTGGATTCTATCATAGCCGCCTGGCTCACCGGACCGAAGGCCCGGATGCCTGCGGCCTCGAGGGCGTCCACCATGCCGTCGGCGAGAGGACCTTCCGGAGCCACGACCACCAAATCCAACGCCTTTTCTTTTGAAAAGCGTACTATACCCTCTATATCCGTTACCTTAATATCAACCAAACGGGCAATTTCCGAAATTCCACCGTTGCCCGGAGCGCAGTAAAGCTCCGTTATCCTGCTGCTTTGGCTCAGCTTCCACAAAATCGTGTGTTCCCTGCCGCCATTTCCGATTACCATAACCTTCATGGGTGAATGCCTCCCTAAATCCCAGTTTGAAGAACCCGCACATGACGGCCCTTTACTTCCAGCCTGCCCTGTGAAAACAGTCTTATAGCTTCGGGAAGAAGATGCCACTCCGCCTCTTCCATCACCCGAAGCTGGAGGCTTTCAGGTGTATCAGCCTCCTGGACCTCCACTGCTTTTTGAAAAATAATAGGCCCCGAATCATATTCCGGCTCCACAAAATGCACGGTGGCACCGGTTACCTTAACCCCTGCCTCCAGTGCCTTCTGATGGGGAACAATCCCATAATAGCCCTTTCCGCAGAAGGACGGAATGAGTGAAGGGTGAACATTGATAATTTTATTGGCGTAAGCCTTTACAAAGCCTTCGCCCAAAAGGCTTAAATAACCTGCCAGAACAACCAGGTCCGGCTTATAGGGTGCAACCGTGCCTATGAGCGCTTCATCAAAGGCCTCCATATGGGAAAAGCTCTTTCGTGATACCACATGGGTTGGAATTCCCTGTTTTTTTGCTCTTTCAAGAGCAAATACCCCGTCCTTGCTGGAAATGACGGCAACCACCCCACATCCGGGGAGCCTGCCGTCTTCAATGCGATCCAGTATTGCCTGAAGGTTTGTTCCTCCGCCGGAAACAAAAACACATATCCTCAGCATAGCCGGATGGGCTCCCTGCCCTCTGCCGCCTCACCGATAATGTATGCCTTTTCTCCCAGAGCTTCCGCAGCCTTAACCACAGCCTCTGCCTGCTTTGCAGGCACTGCGAGCACCATGCCGATACCCATATTGAAGGTATTGTACATATCCTCTTCAGGTACGGAGCCTGCTTCCATAATAAGATTAAAGATTGGGAGTACAGGCCAGGAGCCTTTGCGGATAACCACCTGAGTATTTTCAGGCATCATCCGGGGCAGGTTTTCAATAAAGCCGCCGCCTGTAACATGGGCAACCCCGCGAATATCAAACTCGGCCATCAGCTTAAGTACTGTTTTTACGTATATCCGGGTAGGCTTTAAAAGGGTTTCTCCCAGGCTTTCGCCTAATTTTTCATTAAAGCCCTTCAAATCGCCGCTTTCAAGATTGAAGATTTTACGTACCAGAGAGTAGCCGTTGCTGTGTATGCCCGAGGAAGCCAGGCCTACCAGCTTGTCTCCTGGCCGGATTTTTTGTCCGTCAATAAGTTTTTCGCCGTCGGCAATACCAACCACAAAACCGGCCAGATCATATTCATCTTCCGGGTAAAAACCGGGCATTTCTGCCGTTTCCCCGCCGATTAGCGCACAGCCTGCCTGAATGCAGCCGTCGGCTACCCCTTTTACAATTTGCTCCACACGCTCGGGAATAAGCTTTCCCTGGGCGACGTAATCCAGAAAGAACAAGGGCTGAGCGCCGCTGCAAACCACATCGTTGGCGCACATGGCCACGCAGTCGATACCCACGGTATCATGCTTGTCCATAAGAAAGGCCAGCTTCAGCTTTGTTCCAACACCGTCGGTGCCGGATACCAGCACCGGTTTTTTATAACTGAAGGCTTCCAGACTGAAAAGGCCTCCAAAACCGCCCAGCCCGGTAAGCACCTCCGGACGCATGGTTTTCCCCACATGGGATTTCATAAGCTCAACCGCCTTGTAACCTGCGGTAACATCCACACCGGCTTCCTTATATGTTGCCATAGTCACATACCCTTTCAACAACACTGTGTATTTATCCAGGAGAGGTCTTTCTATTACACTGTTTAGTCCTTCCTGTCCGCAAATAAATACCCAAGCTTAATTATTTTCATAATATCAAAGAAACGCTTTAATCGTGAAGACTTTCACATTTATTGTCAAGAGAAAACTTGTCCGCTTCTTCAGGCACAACCATGGGATACGCACCTGTAAAGCAGGCTGTGCAAAAGCTGTCCTTCGGAGCGCCGATAGGCGTTTTTACAATGTCTTCCACACTTAAATAGCCCAAACTGTCGGCACAGATAATATCCCTTATCTCCTCAATGGAATGGTTGGCGGCAATAAGCTGCTGCCGTGAGGGGGTATCGATGCCGAAGTAGCAGGGAAACTTAATGGGCGGCGAGCTGATGCGCATGTGTACTTCCTTGGCTCCCACATTTTTTAGCATTTGCACAATTTTCTTTGTGGTGGTGCCCCGAACCAGGGAGTCGTCAATAAGGACGATGCGTTTGCCGTAAACCTCTGTCCTCAAAGCATTTAGCTTGATTTTAACGCTTTGCTCCCTCTGCTTCTGGTTGGGCTGAATGAAGGTTCGCCCCACGTAACGGTTCTTAATAAGTGCTTCCCCATAGGGTATGCCCGACTGCCTTGAAAAGCCGATAGCGGCGGTAAGGCCCGAGTCCGGAACACCCACCACAATATCGGCATCCACCGGATGCTGAATGGCCAGAAGCTTTCCTGCTTCAAGGCGGGATTCATAGATGGACGCGCCGTCGATAAAGCTGTCGGGACGGGCAAAATAAATATGCTCTAAAAGACACAAACGGTGAGGCCTGCCGCTTATTCCCATAACCGACCTTGGCTCACCGCCGTCTATAATGACAATTTCTCCGGGTTTCACATCCCGGATAAACTCAGCGCCAACCACATCCAGCGCGCAGGATTCGGAGGCCAGCACATAGGCGTCCCCCACCTTTCCCAGGCACAGGGGCCGCAAGCCCCAGGGATCGCGGATTCCTATGAGCTTATTGCGGGTCATAAGGATAAGCGCGAAGGAGCCTTCAATAACCTCCATGGTCTTTATGAGGGCTTCCTCCAGATCCCGACATTTCAGGCCGTTTCTGGAAATAAGGTTTGCAATAACCTCGGAATCGGTAGCGGTTTGAAAGATGGCGCCGGTGTTTTCCATCTCACCCCTTATGCGCCATGCGTTTACAAGGTTGCCGTTATGAGCCAGAGCCAAACGCCCGTCACGGTAATTGACAATGAGGGGCTGGCAATTTTCTATGGTATTGCCTCCCGTGGTGGAATAGCGGGTATGGCCAATGGCAAGGGTTCCTTCCAGCCTGTCCAAAGCCTTTTCCGTAAAGGCTTCCGCTACAAGCCCCATTCCCTTATGGCCTGTAATGGCGCCGTCGCTGTCAGTTACCGCGATACCGC